>NZ_JAGUUD010000141.1:0-17648 GCF_020177535.1 Paraburkholderia sp. XV
TTTGTCTTCTTCATCGCGACATCTTACGCGACCACCTCGCCAACGTGACAGAGCCTCGCGCTGCTCACGTTGCCCGGAGCAGTCGTGGAAACGAAAAACGTCCGGTCGGTGGACCATACAAACCTCGAAAGACCATTCACTATTTCGCCGACCGGCCATCAAACCGGCAACACCGCCTTGAGGCGGCTTGGAACTACTCCAATATTGAAAGCCCGGGGGTCGAGCGCAACGACGCCGACATGCATACGCTGCGGTGTTGCGCAAACCGCTTCGTCATTTTTGCCCGTCATGCGCCTTGCATGAAATGTTGTATCGTCGCCTCGACTTGCATGGTTTGACAGTTGTTACTAAATGTTTCTGGTTCATTACGCGCGCTAACAGAACTACCGTAGCCTAAAAAATGACCAAGAGAGCTTACCGGCTCGTATCTGGCCGGATCCGGGGAACACTGGCCGCTGTCAAGAGGACGGCGCCCAGCAAAGACAATCAGCGTAGTGTAGACGCCGCGATGGCCATGCGTCGATGCGAGCAGCCTGTTGCGAGCGTATGGCTCGCAGCACATGCGCTAGCGCCACAGTAGTTTCGCCGCCATGAAGAACAATAATCCTGGCCGGAGCACCCGGCCCGGCTGGCGCGCGCACGTCCATCGGACCAGGAGGGTTATCTCTTGGCTCGGACGACATCGGGTAGCTCTCTTTTCTGGAGCGCTCCTCGCTTCGGCTCAAATCGCACATGCGCAGGTCGCCGATACACTCGGCGAACAGGAACAACGTCGGCGCGCTCAGGAGCAGGCGATCGAGCGCGAGCGTACGTTGCAGGCGCCCAAGGTCGAACTTCAGCCTGCCGTGCATGCCGAGATCGACGACGGCAAACTACCGGCCGAAACACCCTGCTTCAAGATCGACGAATTGACGCTGGAGGTGCCGTCTGGTCTTAGTGACACAGTCGAAGCCGCGGGCGCACGTGCGCTATCGCCCAATCCTCTTTTCCCTGGCGAACTGACGTTCGCCCGCGACTATCTGCAGCGCTACATCGGTCAATGCGTCGGGCGTGAAGGCCTCAACCTGATCGTGCATCGCGTCATGGCGCGCATCATCGAGAAGGGCTATTCGACCACGCGCGTCGTCATCGGACCGCAGGACCTGTCGACAGGCAAGCTGAAGCTTCAACTGATTCCCGGCGTGATCAGCGACATCCGCTTTGCCGATCCGTCGACATACGGCACGTGGCGCAACGCGTTCCCGACCCGTGCGGGCGACCTGCTGAATCTGCGCAATCTCGAGCAAGGTCTCGAGCAGATGAAGCGCGTTCCGAATCAGGACGTCGACATGCAGATCGTGCCGGGGCCATCGACGGGCGAAAGCGATGTCGTGATCGCGGTCAAGCGCCAGAAGCCCTGGTCGCTGACCTTGAGCGCGGACGACAGCGGCCTCAAGTCGACAGGCCAGCTTCAGGGCAGCGTGAGCCTCACAGTCGACAATCCGCTCGGCCTCTCCGATCTGCTCAACATCGGCTACAGCCACGACATCAATGGTCACGAGAGCCGGTACGGCACGCACGGCAGCAACGCGTACTACTCGATTCCGTGGGGCAACTGGACCTTCACCGCGACGGCGAGCCAGTACGACTATCACCAGCAGATCGCAGGCGCATTCACCACGCTGGTTTCCAGCGGCAAGTCGGAAACATTCGACGCCAAGACCGAGTACCAGTTCTATCGCAACCAGGTGCAGAAGAACTCCCTCGAATTCCGCTTCGGCAAGCGCTTTAGCGAAGCGTTTATAGACGGCACGGAAATCGACGTCCAGCATCGCGATAACAGCTACGCGGAAATCGGCTGGGAGCACAAGCATTACTTCGGCGCGGCGCAACTCGACAGCACGATCGCGTATCGCTGGGGCGTGCCGTGGTTCGGCGCGCAACCCGAGCTGCCCGGCGTGGGCAGCGGCACGCCGACCTCCTACTACCAGATGGAAACGCTCGATACGACGTTGAGCGTGCCATTCACGATCGCCGGCTTTCCGCTGCGCTACACGGCGACCGTGCGCGCGCAGAACACGCCCAACGTGCTGTATCCCACCGAGTACTTCTCGATTGGCAGCCGCTACACGGTGCGCGGCTTCGACGGCAACACGATGCTCGCCGCCGAGAAAGGCGTGTTCATGCGCAACGACCTGGAGTTCCAGTTTCCGCGTTTCGGCCAGGCGCTGTACGTCGGCCTTGATGGCGGCGAGGTCTTCGGACCCGAAGCGAACAACCTGCTGGGCCGCCGCCTTGTTGGCGCAGTCGTTGGCCTGCGCGGCAGCGCATTCAGACACGTCACTTACGACGTCTTCATTGGCGGCCCCCTGTATCAACCTGACCGTTTCCCTAACCACTGGCCGGTGGCGGGCTTCAGCGTGAGTTTCCTGCTATGAACAAGAACATCTTTCGCGTGATCTTCAATGCAGCGCGTGGCCTGTGGACGGCGGTGCAGGAAACGGCAACGGGGAACGGTCGCGGCCGCACGGTCGGCACACCGCGTCGGGTAGCGATTCCTGAAGTGCGCGGGAGCTTCGTCGACATGCTGTCGATGCGCCATGTCGCGTTCGCCGCACTGTGTGTGCTCGGCATGCAACCGATGCTGGTCGATGCGCAGGTCGTCGCGGCGCCGACTTCGGCTGGCAGCAAGCCGATCGTCGGCGTGGCGGGCAACGGCGTGCCTGTTGTCCAGATTGCGACGCCGAATGCGGCAGGCGTGTCGAACAACGGATACACGCAGTACAACGTCGGCTCGCAAGGCCTGATTCTGAACAACTCCCAGGGCAACGTGCTCACGCAGCAGGGCGGCTACGTCGCGGGAAATCCGAATCTCGCATCGGGCGATGCGCGCGTCATCGTCAACCAGGTTGTCGGCGGCAGCCCGAGCCAGTTGCTGGGCTATACCGAAGTGGCGGGCCAGCGCGCTGAAGTGGTGATCGCGAATCCCGCTGGCATCTACTGTAACGGTTGCGGCTTCATCAATACGAGCCGGGGCATTCTGACGACGGGTACGCCCGTCTTCGGCGGCACGGGTAGCCTCGATGCATTTCACGTGACGGGCGGCCAGATCCAGATCGGATCGGCGGGCCTGAACGGCAGCAATGTCGATCAGGTCGACCTGATCGCGCGCAGCGTGGCGATCAACGGCAAGGTCTGGGCTGGCCAGTCGCTCAATGTGGTGGCGGGCAACAACGACGTTCGCCACGACGATCTGAGCGCGCAATCCCTTGGGCCAGATGGCAACAGTCCGGGCGTGGCAATCGACGTCGCGCAACTGGGCGGCATATATGCCGGCAAGATCAAGCTGGTCGGTACGGAGGCAGGCGTGGGTGTCAACAGCGCCGGCACGATTGCGTCGCAGGCCGGTGATCTTCAGCTAAGCAGCCAGGGCAAGGTGACGCTGTCGGGTACGACGAGCGCGAGCGGCAACGTAACGGTTACAGCTTCGGGCGATGTGTCGAACACCGGTTCCGTCTATGCGACGCAGAACACCACCGTCAACAGTCAGGGCGTGGTGAGCAACAGCGGCACCATCGCAGCGCTGGGCAACACAGCAGTCACAGGCGCAAGCGTGAACTCGACGGGCGCGCTTGGCGCGGGCGTCGACGCAAACGGTAGCGTCACTGGAAGCGGCAGTCTGTCGGTAACAGGTACGGGCGCCGTGACCACCACCGGCCAGCAGATGGCAGGCGGCAATCTCGCGCTGTCGGGCAGCAGCGTGAACATGGCGGGGGCGCAGACGCTCGCGAAGGGCAATGTGTCGATGACCGCGACGGGCGCCAACGGCGACAGCGGCAACATCACCCGTACAGGCGGGGAGTTGCAGGCAGGCGGCAGTCTGAATGCCAACGCAGCGGGCGCGTTCTCGAACGATCAAGGGCAGTTGAGCGCCGCACAGCTGAACGTGACGGCGGGTAGCATCTCCAACCGGGGCGGCACGCTCTCGCAAACCGGCGCGGGCGACATGACGCTCGTCGCATCGCACACGCTCGACAACACTTCGGGCACGGTCACGACCAACGCACAGAACGCGACGATCCGCTCTGGCAGCCTGACCAATGTGAATGGCCAGATCAGCCACTCGGGTACGGGAACCTTCAGCGTCCAGACGGGCGCGCTCGACAACAGCCAGGGCAGCATCGCGACGAACGGCGCAGCGACCATCGCGGCCTCAGGCATCAATAACGCATCGGGCTCGTTGACCTCGGCGCAGTCGATTCATATTGCGTCGAATGGCGACATCGACAATACGGCGGGCCGGGTCGAAGCGGGCGGCGCGGTGATCGTATCGGCGGCGAATGTGGAGAACGCGGCCGGGCGCATCGTCTCTGAAAACGCCGATGGCCTCACGCTGTCGGCGGGTGGTCAGATCACGAATGCGGCGGGCACGACGGCGCAAGGCGCAACGGGGGGCGTGATCGGCGGCAACGGTGATGCGACGATCCACGCTGCGTCGCTGACGAACAGCGGAACGATTACGGCCGCGCAGAACCTCGGTGTGACGTCGGCGGGTACGTTCGACAACAGCAACGGTACGCTGAGCGGCGCGACGCTCGCAGCCAACGCCGCGTCGCTCAAGAACGTGAACGGCGCGATCAGCGCCGACACGGTTTCTGTGACCGTGCCACAGCTTGATAACACCAGCGGGCAGATCACTGCAAACGAGCTCACTGTCAACGCGACCAACCTGACGAATGCACATGGATCGCTGACCCAGTTGGGATCGGGCGCGATGGGTATGGACGTCACGGGAACGCTCGACAACTCGAACGGCGGCCTGATCCAGACCAACAGCACCGACCTGACGCTTGCACCCGCGTCGCTGAACAATAGCGGCGGCACGATCACCCATGCGGGTACGGGTACGTTGACGATCGATCCCGCTAACGGTTCGGGCACGGTCACGAACGTGGGCGGTTCGATCGTCAGCAATGGACAGACGTCGTTGTCGGCGGGAAGCCTCGATAACACGAGCGGCGCCATCGGTGGGCAGACGGGACTCGTCGCGACCATCGCGGGCGCGCTGAACAACTCGCATGGGCAACTGGCGTCGAACGCGGATCTGAACGTCGCGAGTGGCGGCGCGCTCACCAACACGGGCGGCACGATTGCGGCGACGGGCAACGGTTCGGTGCAGGCTGCGTCGCTTATGAATGGCGGCAGCATCACGGCGGGGCAGACTCTCAATGCCACGGTCGCAGGGACGCTCGACAATGGCGACGGGACGACCAGCGCGCAGTCTGTGACGACCTCGTCTGCAGCGTTCAAGAACGCGAACGGTCTGGTCAGCGGCAACACCGTGTCGATGACGGCTCCGCAGTTCGATGACAGCAGTGGCCGGATCATTGCCAATCAGCTTGCGTTGACCGCAACGGACCTCACGAACGCGCATGGCTCGCTGACGCAACTCGGTTCGGGCACGATGAACCTCGGCGTCAGCGGCACGTTCGATAACTCGAACGGCGGCGTCATCCAGACCAACAGCACGGACCTGACGCTCGCATCCGCTTCGGTGAACAACAACGGCGGCACGATCATGCATGCCGGTACGGGCACGTTGACGATCAAGCCGGGCAATGGCGCGGGTTCGCTGACCAACGTCGGCGGTCGCATCGTGACCAATGGGCAGGCATCGGTTCAGGTCGGCAGTCTCGACAATACGGGCGGCACGCTTGCCTCGCAGGGTATGATGTCCGCTGTCGTTCAGGCGGTGTTGAACAACACGAACGGGCGACTGTCGTCAGGCACGGCGCTGACTGCGTCGAGCGGCGGCTCGCTGTTGAATGCGGGCGGCGTGATTGGTGCCGGTGGCGCCGCAGCAGACAGCACGCTGAATCTGAGCGCGGCTTCGATCGACAACTCGGGCGGCGCCATCACCAACGTCGGGACGGGTGCAACGACGATCAGCGCCGGCAGTCAGATCACGAACCGGAATGCGGGCGCAGTGTCGGGGATGGGTTCGATCAGCGGTAACGGCGACGTCACGGTCACTGCGTCATCCATCTCGAACACGCAAGGCGGGCAACTGAGCGGCGCGAACCTGCAGATCAACACGGGCAATCTCGACAACACGGGCGGCGCAATCGGCAATGCCGCCAACACGACGGGCGACGTCGGCATCTCGACAGGGACGCTCACAGCCACAAACGGCCAGATCAATGCGTCGCGCAATCTTTCGGTGGGCGCCAGCACGCTGCTGGGTGGCGGCCGGTATAGCGCGGTCAACGATCTCACACTGAACCTGCAAGGGGACTTCACGACGGCGCCGAACTACAGCTTCAGCGCCGGCCACAACCTCACCTTCTCGTTGCCAGGAACGTTCAACAACGCCGGTGCTTTCTCGGCGGTGAACGGTCTGACCGTCAATGCGAGCAACATCACCAACTCGGGCACGCTCGCGGCGGGCGGATTGCCGACCACGCATTCCAATACGCTGACCAACACGGGCACGATTGTAGGCGGCAGCGTATCGCTGAATGCCACGCAAACCCTGTCGAATCTCGGCACAAGCGCGTTGATAGGCGCGACCGATAGCGCTGGCAAGCTCGAACTGCTCGCACCCGACATCGAGAACCGCGATGACACCACCTACGGTGACACGCAGGCGATGACGACGATCTATGGCCTGGGTCAGGTGGTCCTCGCGGGCGGTAAGGACGGGAGTGGCAACTACGTCAACGCGAATCTGGTCCGGAATCAGTCTGGCCTGATCCAGTCGAGCGGTGACATGCAGATCGCAGCAAACCTGGTGACGAACACGCGGCGCGAGATGACCACGTCCGGCTTCACGTCGTCGGTCGATCCGAACCTGCTTGCAAGTCTCGGCATCAGCCTGTCCGGCCAGACCGGCCAGGTGGGTGTGAAAGACCCGAACAGTATTGGCGGCGTCTATACGGAACCGCCGCACGGCGGCCAGTGGAACAGCACGTACGAATTCACGACCTATACGGGCGTGGCGGTCGCCAACACCGTTACCTCGGTCACGCCGGGATCGCAGATCATCGCTGGCGGCAATCTGAACGTTTCGGCGGTGGGGAATCTCCAGAACTACTGGAGCCAGATAGCGGCGGGGGGCAACATCGCCTCGCCGCATCATTTTGACCAGGACAGCTGGCAGGGCCAGACTGCGCCGCAGGTGCAGGTTACGTACTCCGGGCAATATCACTACAACAACTACGACAACAGCGAGCACGACTGGAAATTGCCGTTCGGCGACGCACCGTTCGTCGGCTCGCGTCCTGGTGGCTATTCGCAGGCAGCGCCGGCCGACGTTCGCACGTATGCACTGCCGGCATACGAATCCAGCTATGTGGCAGGTGGGACGATCAGTGGCACGGGCGTCACCATCAACAACACGGCCGGCAATGCCTCCGTGACGCCGCTCGGGCTTCTGCCGGGGCAGAGCATATCGGGTGCTGGCGCGGGATCCGTGAGCGGCACGATCGGCGCGAACGGTGGCGCGCACGCAGGTTCAGCGTCTGTGCAGGGCGGCCACATCGCCAACAGCAGCCTGATCGATTTCAGCAACCCCGTCATCGCCCGCGCCACGGCCGCCAACGTATTGAGCAACATCCGGTTGCCGAAGGGCGGTCTGTTCAGCGTCGATACCGCGCCGAATGCGCCGTACCTCGTTGAGACGAATCCTGCCTTCACCAACCAGCAGCAGTGGCTGTCGAGCGACTATTACTTCAATCAGATGGGCATGAACCCCGGGCAGATCCAGTTGCGCCTGGGCGATGGCTTCTACGAGCAGAAGCTCGTGCAGGACCAGATCATGTCGATGACGGGCAAGTCGGTGCTCACGAACTACGCCAGCACGCAGGACGAGTTCCAGGCGCTGATGGCATCCGGCGCACAATTGGCGAAGTCGCTCAATCTTGCGCCGGGCACGGGGTTGTCGCCCGACCAGGTGGCGCAGTTGACCAGCAACGTCGTCATCATGCAAAGCCAGGTTGTCGATGGTCAGACGGTGCTCGTGCCCGTCGTGTATCTGGCGCAGGCGAGCCAGCAGAACATGGGCAACGGCCCCATCATCGCGGCGACGAACATCGATCTGCAAAACGCCCAGTCGGTGACCAACAGCGGCACGATCAGCGCGACGAACAGTTTCTCGATTGGTGCGCAGAGCATCGACAGTTCGTTTGGCACGTTGCAGTCAGGCGGGCAGATGACGCTCGTGACGGCGGGTGACGTCAATCTGACGTCAGCGAATGTGAACGCCGGCAGCCTGGCGCTTCAGGCAGGTGGGAACCTGATTCTGGATACGGCGGCGAAGACGGTCAGTCAGGTTAGTGCTACTGGCGCGACGCGTGTCACGACGACGCTTGGGCCTACGGCCAGAATCAATGTGGCGGGTAACGCGGCGATTATCACGGGCGGCAATTTCGAGCAGAACGCGGGAAATTTGAACGTGGGCGGCGCGCTCGGGATGAGCATCGGCGGCAACTGGAATCTCGGCGTACAGGAGACGGGAGAGACGAAGGTCGTCGCACGCGCGAACGGCGTATCCGACACGCACCTCGTGAGCGATACAGGCAGCAATGTGAAGGTCGGGGGCGTGTCGGTGATTGCAGTGGGTGGCGATCTGACGGCGACGGGCGCGAACATCAATCTGGGTGGTGGCGGAACTGTCGCGGCGGGCGGCAATGTAACCCTGCAGGCAGCGACCGCGACATCGACCGTCGATAGCAGCAGCTCTGGCAGCGATCACCACGGCAGCTATTCGGAAACGCTGCACGCGTCGGACGATGCGGTGACCGCGACGACGCTCAAGAGCGGTGACAGTCTCGCGATTGTGTCGGGCAAAGACCTCAACATCACAGGCAGCACGGTCTCGCTCGACAAGGGCAATGCGCTGCTGATGGCTGCAGGCAGCGTGAACGTCGGCGCGACGACGGAAACACACGCCTCGGATACGTACGAGACCGACAGCCACAGCGGTGTCGCGAGCCACACGAGTGCAGTGAATCGCGTTAATCAGAGTGCGACGTATTCGGACGGCAGCACGATCTCGGCGGATGGCGTGGCCGTCGTCAGCGGCAAGGACATCAACGTGACCGGCAGCAATATCGTCGGTACGAACAGCGTCGCCCTCGCCGCCAAGGGCAACGTCAATATCCTTGCTGCAACCGATACCTGGCAGGATTCCGAGTATCACGATGTCAAGCATTCTGGTCTGTCCGGAAGTGGCGGCATTGGTTTCAGCGTTGGTTCGAGCGAGCAGAAGGATCAATACGACGCGAGTTCCGTCACGCAGAGCCAGTCGCGTAGCACCGTAGGCAGCGTCGCGGGGAACGTGTCGATTTCCGCAGGCAAGGATGTGCATATCGGCGGTAGCGATGTCATTGCGGGCAAGGCGGCTGGTGACGTCACGGGCGCGACAGGCAACATCAGCATCGCAGGCCAGAACATCATCATCGACCCGAGCCAGGACACTGCGCAGTCGAAGGACCATCAGGAAGCGCGTTCGTCGGGCCTGACGTTGGCGGTAACTGGGACGCCGCTCGATACGGCTCGCAATCTCCAGGCGGCGGGCTCCTCGGGCAGCGCTTATAACCGTGCACAAGGCATCGGTAACGAACTGGGGGCGAGTGCTGCCGATACGCCGTCGGTCACAGCAACTTTCAGCCACAGCAGCAGCTCAAGCACCACCGAGGTCGCGAGTCTGTCGAATGCCGGTAGCACGATTCGAGGTGGTGGCAACGTGACACTCACGGCTACGGGCGGCGCGCTGAGCATGCTCGGAGCGCCCGTCGACGGTGACATTGTCATTACCGGCTCGACGATCTCGGCAGGCGGAACCACGACGCTCGACGCGAACCGGAACGTGATACTGCAGGCGTCAACTAACCAGTTGCAGCAAAGCAGCCAGTACGACAGTTCAGGCATGTCCTTCCAGATGGCGAGTCCTAGCCTGGGCAATCTCGGCCGATGGATCAACGGTGGTCCGAACAGCAGCGGGATCAGTTCGTCGCCCTATAACGCCGCGCGCAGCAATTCCGACAGTAACGGTTCATCGACGACACAGACTCCCAGTGTCGTCACTGGCAACAGTGTGATCGTGAAAAGTCACACGGGCGACATCGACGTCGTGGGTTCGGGCATCAGTGGCACACAGGGTGTTGATCTGGTCGCGATGCAGGGCTCGATTAACGTGATGGCGGGCACGGACACCAGTGCGAACCATCAGGAGTCGAGTAGCCATCAGTTCGGCGATCTTGGCAGCAATGGAACCGGCACCGGATTCAGCCAGGGCGTGTCGAACAGCCATACCGTGCAGGATACGGCGGCGCAGACCCAAAGCACGATCCGCAGCCAGATCGTGAGCGGCAACGGTAGCGTGACGCTGGACGCGCAACAGGATGTGACGGTCCAGGGCTCGGATGTATATGCGGGCAAAGATCTGACGCTGATCGGTAAGAACCTGAATCTTGATCCCGGCACGGATGCGCAGCAAAGCAGCATGAGCCACAGCGCCAGCCAGTATGGCGTGTCGCTCGCGTTGGGAGGAGTTGCGGGTGACACCGTGGCGACCGTGAACCGCAGCATGAACGCAGCGCAACAGACACATGATTCACGGCTCGCCGCTCTCGATGTGGCGCAGGCTGGACTGGCCGCGTACGGTGCGCAAGCGGCGGCGCAAAGCGGTCAGGCGACGGCGCTGATCAAAGCGACCGTGAGCGTCGGGGGTGGCAGCAGCCACAGCGAAGCGCAAAGCAGTTCGACCACGAACACCGGCAGTACGCTCACCGCAGGTGGTACCGCGACTCTCGTCGCAACAGGGAGCGGTAGCAAGGACGCGGCTGGCTACTCGACGGACGGCGACATCAATGCACGCGGTACGCAGATCACTGCGCACGACGTGACGTTGAATGCAGCACGCGACATCAATCTGCAGAGTGCGAAGGACACGAGCCAGCAGACGAGCAGCAACAGCAGCAGCAATGCGAGCATCGGGGTGGGGTTCGGGCTGGGGGGAACGCAAAATGGCTTCACGCTCGAACTGGCCGCGAGCGGCTCCAAGGGTAATGCCAAGGGCAACGGCGTAACGAATCAGGATACGCAGATCAACGCGAGCGGCACTGTCGCGATGACGAGCGGGCGCGATACAAACCTGCGCGGCGCGGAAGTGGCGGGTCATACGGTCGACGCAGATGTCGGGCGCGATCTCAACATTGCCAGCCAGCAGGACACCAACACATACAAGAGCCAGCAAGTCAGCGGCGGATTCCAGGCGAGCATCTGCGTGCCGCCGTTCTGCTTCGGACAGACGGTCAGCGGCAGTGCGAATGCCAGCGCCCAGTCCATCAAGGACAACTTCCAGTCCGTCAACCAGCAAAGCGGAATCAGCGCGGGCGACGGTGGGTTTAACATTCATGTCGGTAATCACACGCAGCTGGATGGCGGAGTCATTGCAAGCACCGCGACACCTGACAATAACTTACTGTCGACCCAGACGTTGGGTTACTCCAATCTCGACAACCATGCGGATTATTCCGGCTCATCAGTGGGCTTTAGCGCGAGCACGAGCAGTGGTCGGAGTTCGACGAGCATCGCGGGGATGGGACCGACCGGCTTTGGGGCAGCAGGCACAGCAGACAGTGCATCGGGCACGACGTACGCTGCAATCAGTCCCGGCACGATTATCGTGCGCGGCGATGCCGGTACGGGGCACGACAGCACGACTGGTCTGAGCCGCGATACCGCCAACGCGAACGGATCTGTTGCGAACACCTTCGATGCGCAAAAGGTGGCGGATGACATGGCGGTCCAGCAGGGCGTAGTGCAGGTTGGCATGCAGGTTGTCGGAACCATCGATAACAAGCTGCAGGAGCGTGCGCGCGATGCCCAGAAGCAGGCATACCAAGACTATGCTTCGGCGTACGCAGCGGGCGATACTGCGGGTATGGCGAAGGCTCAGGCCGATTACAACGCGGCGTCGCAGCAGTTCGCGTTGTGGGGCGACGACGGGGCGGGGCGAATCGGCTCCCATGCTGCAGTAGCCGCTGTGGGTGCTGCTCTGGGAGGTGGGAATGTGGCGGGCGCGGTTGGAGGTACCGTGGCTGGTGATGTTGCGGGCAACGCGGTGAGCAGCGCGACAGACAGCACGCTGCTTTCCAACATAGCATCTGGTGCCGCCGGTGCTGCTGCAGGGGGCGCCCTAGGCGGGGCGGGAGGCGCGCTGAGCGGTGCGAATGGAGCATTGAGTGCTGACCTGTACAACCGGCAACTGCATCAAGCCGAAAAGTCGCTATCGCAGCAGCTCGCGACGGCTGCCAATGCCAAGGGATTAAAGAACGCTGACGGTTCAGCTATTACAACAACAGACATCGCTAATCAGCTTGCGCAGATGGGCTACCAGGCTAACGGCGCGTACGAGAGCGGTGCCGCCGCCACTGTCAAAGGCGAGATGCCTGACGATGGCTCGACGTGGAAGTATGCGGGCGTGGACCAGACCACTGGGAAGGCGATCTGGGCGCAAACACCCGGTCCTGCGAATGCCGCGCTACAAGCGTTCATCTTGCAGAACACGAACGGGGCGGACGTACCGCTCGTGCAGCAATATACGGCCTCGCCTGGGGGCTCACAATCGCAATACGGATCACAGGGCATTTCGACGGGATCAACTGCAGGTTCGATATGCCCGAGCGGCAACTGCGGGATCGCGTACCAATCAGTTTCAATGCCTTCGCCAGCGACTGTCACGGATAAGGGCGCGACTGCATTAGCGCTCACATCACCATGGCTTCCGCCGCCATTCGATATCGCTGCGCTTGTTGGTTCCGTGGGACTGCAGTCGCTAAACTATCTCTACAGTCCGCCAAGTCGTGCTTCGGTCCTATACAGCACAATGAGTTCCATTGGCGGTGCGTTGCTTCCCCAAGGACCCATGATTCAAACTCTGTTTACTTTAGGGACAACGGCGGTGCAACCTTACATCGCTCCTTAGCACAATCAACTTTAAAGGGTGAATGCGAGACACCATGAGCAACAACAAATGGAAGGATGATTTAACGCCATTCGAGCGAAGAGTCTATCGTTGGATATCGTATGTGGCACTGGCTGTCGTTTTCTACTGTGTGCTCATGGTGCGCAAGTACCCAGCATTGACGGTTTTTTTCGTAGTTGGGCTGGTTGCGCTAGTGGTAGCGATGATCTTTGGTGGGGGGTATAGCAAAAGCGTCAGGGTTTTCGATTTGAGGCGATTCGATAAACGATCCCGTGACGAAGATTCATGTCGTAAATGATTTGAGCGAAAGTTTGCATCAAGCCAAGAAGAAGTTTCGCGACACGCTAGGTGGCTCGCCGTTGTCCAGTATTGCATCTGATGCAGTTGCCGCCGTCGCCGGGTGGTGCGTTAGACGCGACGGGCGGTGTGCTAAGCGGCGTCTGAATGGGCCTGCGTGACGGCCGCCCTCTCGGGCTCGATGTCGGACGCGCTGGTGACGAGCACCAGATTGCGCGCGGCGATCGCGCGCCGGTCTTCGGCTGTGCGCACCTGCGCCGCGAGGTCGGCCCGCGCGTTGATGCCATTCACGTAGTTCCCGAAGCAGTCGTTTGCATCGTTGAGCGATGTCAGCGAGAGCGCCGACGCCACCACCACCATCGCCGCGACCACACCAAAACCCGCCGCGAGTTTGGCTTTCACCGTCAAGTTCGCGAAATTCATGTTCACCCCTTTCCCAAAAGTGCGTACGACGTTAATCCATCCCGTCAGGCGATCAGGCAGGGCGTTGATGGTGTTATTGGGCCATTCGCTGATTCATCTGAGCATGCCGGCGCCCCCCGCAGGGGAAACACTGCCATGCACCCGGCATATCGGTCGCGCAGTGGCGACCTTAGCAGGCTGTTGAATTTCGGTCCCGCGTAAACGGGATCCTTGGGCCGAACGTTATGGATATCGTGTTCATGAACTTGGCAGTGAATTCGATGCGCGGAATGGATGAGATGCAGGAAGCTCTTTTCACGACGGTCAAGCTTGAGGACTTCGTTCCGGCCGATCATCCGTTGCGCCCCATACGGTTGCTGGTCAATCAGGCGTTGAAGCGGCTCAACGGATAGTTCGGCATCGTCTATGCGGACAGCGGCCGGGCCTCGATTGCACCGGAGAAGCTGGTGCGTGCGCTTCTGTTGCAGGTGTTCTACTCGGTGCGCAGCGAACGCATGCTGATGGAGCAGATGCAGTACAACCTCCTGTTCCGCTGGTTCGTTGGACTGGCCATCGAGGACACGGTATGGAACCACTCCGTCTTCTCGAAGAACCGTGACCGGCTGCTCGAGCATGAGGTCGTGGAGTCGTTCTTCTTTACCGAAGTGATGACGCTCGCCGACAGGCAGGGTCTGCTGTCCCGGGAGCATTTCTCGGTCGACGGCACGCTCATCCAGGCTTGGGCGAGTCACAAGAGTTTTCGCCGCAAGGACGGATCGGACGATCCGCCGGCCGGCGGCGGGCGCAACGCCGAAGCCGACTGGAAGGGTGAGCGACGTAGCAATGACACGCATGAGTCGAGCACTGATGCGGATGCGCGCCTGTTCAAGAAGAGTAAGCAGAGTCGGGCCATCCTCTGTTACCAGGGGCATATCTTGATGGAGAACCGCTCCGGGCTGGTGGTCGGTGCCGTGGTAAGCCATGCGGATGGCTTTGGCGAGCGCGCCAGTGCGCTGCGACTGCTCGAGCGCGTGCCTGGCACTCACGCGAAGACAGTCGGTGCCGACAAGGCGTACGACACGAATGATTTCGTAAGCGATTGCCGGGCGCGCAACATAACCCCGCATGTCGCACGCAACGACGCCCGCCAAGGCGGCAGCGCGATCGATGAGCGTACCTCGCGGCACGCGGGATACTGGATGAGTCAGGTCATCCGCAAGCGTATCGAGGAGCATTTCGGCTGGGGCAAGACGGTCGGTCGGATCCGGCAGACGGTGTATCGCGGCATCAAGCGGGTCGACCAGCACTTCAAGCTGACAATGGTCGCGAGCAATCTCACGCGCATGGCGCGAATAGTGGACGCGATGCATACCGGAGCGGTGCAATGAGCCGCCGATGCGCGCGGCCCGCGAGGCCTGGCATCCCCGCGCAGGCGCGTTGCCTGCGCAAACTGATCGGCCCATCCCGATTTCAGTTGGAAATTGCACGCGAAACACTCCTGACCATCGCTTCGGTCCTCATGACGAGGTGCTTTTCAACAACCTGCTAGAGGAGAAATGGCAGTTCATCCCCGTATCCGCGACGATCGGCGCGTTCGGTCTAGGCATCCCGTTGATGCTCCGAGCTGCGCCAACCACCGAACCCCGACCGCTTCGTCAAAATGCAGGTGCTGGGACGAAAGCTGAATATGCTCTGCGAGCCGCCGAGTATAAGCGGCAGTTGGGCTGGCACCGGTGTGAGGGAATTCTTGCAGGCGCCGCCATTGCGACGTCGTTCATCGGATTCATCTGGTGGTTTCACCTCCTCGCCCTGCAGATGGACCACGAATGGGCGGCGGCATTGCAAGGAAGCTTTCTATCCGACCCCGTTTTTGCAAAGCGAGGTTCGTTGGCCTACTATCTGATGATGTGTTTGGCGACCGAGCTAAAAAGTTGGGGGGCTGAATGAGTAACGTAATACTGGCGATCGAGGCCTCGGGCTGGCTCGTCGCCATCTTCGGTTCAGCTCTTGCCATTTCTGTCGTGGTCAACTATCTCCGGCACAGCTCCCAGGCAGCCAAGCAACTTGCGTTGGCGCGCTTCGCCTTGGAGGCGGATGCAGATGAGGTTGATACACTGGAAACAAGCAGGGGCCAGGAAATCGTGGGAGAACACTTGCTTGTTGCCGCCCGAAAGATCCAGCGGCGCGATTGGGCCAAGCGGGCGTTCGACTTCACTGCCGCCGTCTTCTTCATGGTGGCATTACTGCCACTCCTCGTCATTATCTCGCTTGTCATCATCAGCGACGGTGGTCCCGCACTCTACGGACACGTCCGCGTGGGTCGTAACGGTAAGCCCTTTCGCTGCCTGAAATTCCGTTCAATGGTTGTGAACGCCGATCAGGTTTTCCAGTCGCAGATCGGAAGCGATCCGCTTGCGCGCGCCGAATGGGAACTCTCATTCAAACTGGAGCACGATATGCGCGTCACCCGGATTGGCCGCTTTCTGCGCCGTACGAGTCTGGATGAATTGCCGCAGTTGTGGAACGTCGTACGTGGCGATATGAGCCTTGTGGGGCCGCGTCCATTAGTTGAGTCTGAGCTCCAGCGTTACGGTTCGACAGCCAGTTACTACCTGACGTTCAGACCCGGCATGACTGGTTTATGGCAGGCAAGCGGGCAGGAAACGGCCGACTACGCTAAGCAGCCCGAACTGATTGCCGCCTATGTAAAAGAGGGATCGTTATTGCAGGATGTACACATACCCTGGCAGCGGTCCCGTGAGTTCTTTTCCAACACGCTACACGCGTGAGCGATGCATCACATAGGCGCAGTTCGACGAGAAGAAAAGTGACCGCCCCCAGCTTGACCAGGTTGGTCGCCAGCGTCATGTAGTTGACTTCCAATCGTGGTCCGGTATGACGTGCGAGAGTTCTCTCCGCACAGTTACCACAGTTACATATCGCGTCCCCTTCAGGCGCGCTACGCAACGAAGCCCACCGTCACTCGTGTATTTCGATTGACAGGATGGGCTGCGGATCTATATCAGCCTTGACGCAGCCATGATCTCAGCTGCTGGCCCCTATGAAATTCGCTGACTCGATCCTCATTCGGCCAGCGAGCTCAAAGGTCGTATAGTCCCTCAAATCTATCGGGCCATGCATCGTCTAACAAAGAACGGGCTGACGCGATACGATGCTGTTCACGCGATCGGTTCGGTGGGCGCCACACACCTGTTCGATATCCTGAAGACGGGGCAGGGCGACAATTCGGATGCTTCGTAAGCGCGCTACTTCGCAGCAGTGGAGCGGCTGACTGAAACGCGTTGCCATCAAGGATGGGGAATAGTCGTGTGCTTACGTAGCTGCGTAAGTCGTGTCGACGCAATAGGAAGCCAGGTAATGCGAAGGAAAGATCGTCGCAGATCGCATCGGGTTGCGTTTTGTCGCGCGGAATCGCGTTGTTAAAAAGCGAAAACTTATTTTAATCGCTAATTCTTGATTCGATGCGATGGAATCGAAAGCGCATGCGTTGCGGCTACGCCTCAGTCGCTATATCAAAGGGCTTAGCCGATCCGGCAATTCTTGTCTGACCGCTACCCGCCAGGACTGCAGGTTCATGGTCTGCGCAAGACGGTTTGCACTTCGACTGTCGGCTACGAGCGTGTCGCGCGAGCCCGCTAGGGGGAAATTGGATCGTTCGAACTCACGCGAAAGCCTGTAGTGTAAGTCGTCTCGCTGATCGTGCATTTGCGTGGTGTCGCGAAACTTCGGGCTGGAGCGGCGCCGACTGAGAGCGGCTGGGTAGCGGTATGTCGAGGCAATCTGTCAACGCTGAATAGCTGGTCGTGAATAATTTTCCACCGATGCGGCGATACAGCCCATTGATTCTAGATCACAGCCTTCCACTCGCGGCGAATACGATGACCCACCCACAGTAGCAAGTAAGGCGTTGTCACGTTAAGGTCTTCGAGAGGCAAGTGGGCACAGAACGTACATTTGC
>NZ_JAGUUD010000142.1:0-17518 GCF_020177535.1 Paraburkholderia sp. XV
CCCGCACAGGGGCGACGCTTGAAGCGAGCTAACGAATCGCGGATGCCAGCGCAAAAGCAAAGGTAAATGGACAGAGGCAGCGCATAACCATAAGAAGCCATAACGCGCATGCGAGCCCGTAGGCACAAAACAAAAAACCCAAAACCAAAACCCAAAACCGCCCAGCGCGCGCAGCGCTATCTCACTTCACTCCAATCCCGCTTTGCGTCTTCCGATCCCAGATCTTCAAACAAACCCCAAGAAACTGCGCAAACCCATCAGCAGGCGGCGACAACGACCGATCAACAGGCCGATAGACACACACTTCCCGAATCGTCTCCGGCTCGACGACGCGCCGCATCACCAGCCCAAACGTCTGCGCAAGCGGCTTCACATAAAGCGGCGCGAGCGTAACAGCAAGCCCCTGCGCAACGAGCCCAAACGCGGTAGTCACATTATCGACAACCTCAACGGGCGCAATCCGCGCATCGGACGGCTGATCGACCAACATTTGTGCGACACTCGCTTCATGATCGCGGCCCGTCGCGACGATCGGCGTGCCATGCAGATCTTGCCACCGCAAGCGCCTCTTCCGCGCCAGCGGATGCTGCTCAGCGCACCACAACACCCACGGGCTCTGAAAGATCGGCTCGCGCTGCACGCGGTCGCCCGTCGCGCGGTCGGGGCCCACGGCAAGATCGACGTCGCCGCTAGCAACACGCTCCACCAGCTGCTCGACATCCGTATCGACGACCCGCACCACGACCTTCGGCTTCTCAGTCGCATAGCCCGCTATCGCAAACGGAATCGCCGTGCTCGCCAGCACCAGCGGCGCACCGACCCGCACGATGCCCGCCGCACGGTTGCGGATGTCGCTCGCCGTCTGCTCGGCGGCACGCAAATGCCGCAGCACCGATTCCGCCGAAGAGAGAAAATCCCGACCCGCCGTCGAAAGACTCACGCGCCGCGTCGTGCGGTCGAACAGCCGAAAGCCCAGTTCGCGCTCCAGCTCCGCCAGCAACTGGCTCACGGCCGACGAGGTCAGCCCCAGCCGCTGCGCCGCAGCGGCAATGCCGTTCTGATCGACAATCGCGAGAAACGCCTCGAACTGGCGTATGGTGATGCGTGTGAGGGCCATCCGTCGATTCTAAAGCGTAACTTACGAATCGTGCAGAATCGATTGATTGTGACAGGAAGCGCTTTTCGACACACTGTTTCGCACGCGTCGGTGCATGCCCTCGCAACCTCTCGCACAGTTCAGCAACATCCAGCACACATAGACTGAGACACAACCATGTTCGAACACATCCCCGCGTATCCCGGCGATCCCATCCTGAGCCTCAACGAGGACTTCCAGCGCGATCCGCGCACCAACAAGGTCAATCTGAGCATCGGCATCTACTTCGACGAAAACGGCACGCTGCCCGTCATGGCATCGGTGCGCGAAGCCGAGGCGGCCATCGTCGCCCAAGGCACGCCGCGCTCCTATCTGCCGATGTCGGGCCTGCCGTCGTACCGCGACGCCGCGCAGACGCTCGTGTTCGGCGCCGCGAGCGCCGCGCGCGCCGCGGGGCGCATCGCGACGGTTCAGACGGTGGGCGGCTCGGGCGCACTGAAAGTCGGCGCGGATTTCCTCAAGCGTCACTTCGCGGGCTCGCAAGTGTGGCTGAGCGATCCGAGCTGGGAAAACCATCGCGTCGTGTTCGAAGCAGCGGGCCACACGGTCAACACCTATCCGTATTACGACGACGCAACGGGCGGTCTTCGCTTCGACGCAATGCGCGACACGATCGACTCGCTGCCGGAACGCAGCATCGTGCTGCTGCATGCGTGCTGCCACAACCCGACAGGCGTCGACCTGACGGCCGATCAGTGGCGCGAACTGGTGCCCGTGCTGCAGCGTCGCAATCTGATCGCGTTCGTCGACATGGCGTATCAGGGTTTCGGCGACGGCCTCGAAGAAGATGCCGCCTGCGTGCGCATGCTCGCGGACGCCGACGTGCCGATGATCGTCGCGAACTCGTTCTCGAAGAATTTCTCGCTGTACGGCGAGCGTTGCGGCGCGCTGAGCGTCCTCTGCAAGGACGCAGCCGAAGCGCAGCGCGTGCTCGGCCAGCTGACCTTCACGATCCGCGCGAACTATAGCAATCCGCCGATGCACGGCGCGCGGCTCGTTGCGGGCGTGCTCGGCGACGCGAAGCTGCGCGCGTCGTGGGACGACGAACTACGCGTGATGCGCGAGCGTATTCATGCGATGCGTCACGCCATTCACGATGGGCTTGCCGGTCGTGTCGATGAAGTGATGCGCGCGCGTTACATCGCACAGGTCGGCATGTTCACCTACACGGGACTGTCGCCCGAACAGGTCGAAACGCTGCGGCTGGAACACGGCATCTATCTGCTGCGCTCGGGGCGTATGTGTGTCGCCGGTCTGAACCGCAACAACGTCGCGTACGTGGCATCGGCGATCGCGGCTGTCGCCGGGTCGGGCGCACGCCAGTAAGGAGGCACGAGATGGAGATCATGGAGCGAGACGAGCGGGCCTCGGGCACGGCGGCGATGCACCCCGACGAATGGCAGGCGCGCGTTCAATTGGCCGCCTGTTATCGCGTCTTCGATATGCTGGGCTGGACGGAGCTGATCTACAACCACATCACGGTGCGCCTGCCCGAAAGCGTGGCGGGCGAAGCGAAGCAGTTCCTGATCAATCCATTTGGCCTGCATTACAGTGAAGTGACGGCGCGCAATCTGGTAAAGATCGATGCGCAAGGGCGCATTCTCGACGGCTCGACGTATCCGGTGAATCCCGCAGGCTTCACCGTGCACGCGGCGCTGCACGAAGGCATACCCGATGCGCATTGCGTGATGCATACGCATACCACGGCGGGCGTTGCAGTCGCCTGCTCGGAAGACGGCTTGCAGCAGACCAACTTCTACAGCGCGCAGTTGCATGAACGCATTGCGTATCACGACTTCGAAGGCATCACGATTCACGCTGAGGAAGGGCCACGCCTCGTCGAACATATCGGCGACCGGCAGGCGGTGATTCTGCGCAATCACGGGCTGCTGTCGTGGGGCACGACATTGCCGCAGGCGTTCGCGATTCTGTGGACGCTGAACCGCGCGTGCGAGATTCAGGTTGCGACGTTCGCGATGGGGCGCGCGCGGCCCGTGCCCGAGGCGGTCGCCGCGCAATGCTCGCGCGACGCGCTGCAGTTCGACGTGCGCTACGGCGCGGGGCAGGACGTGTTCGACGCGCTGGTGCGCAAGGTCGATAGAATCGACGCCAGCTACAAGGATTGAGGAAGAACAACAATGAAGGTTTGCATTTACGGCGCCGGCGCGATCGGCGGATGGATGGGTGTGAAGCTCGCGCAGGCGGGCTGCGAGGTGAGCGTGGTGGCGCGCGGCGCGACGCTCGACGCGTTGCGCGAACACGGCTTGCGCCTGAAGGAAAACGGCGAGACGCACGCGGTCCGCGTGCAGGCGAGCGACAAGCCGGAAACGCTCGGCGTGCAGGATCTGGTGGTCGTCGCGGTGAAAGCGCCCGGCATGGCCGCCGTCGCGCAGCATATCGGGCCGCTGCTCGGCGCGAATACGCTCGTGCTGACAGCGATGAACGGCGTGCCGTGGTGGTTCTGTGCGGGCTTGCAGGGCGAGTTCGCGGGCGCGCGGCTCGCTTGCGTCGATCCCGACGGCTCGATTGCCGCCACGATCCCAGCTGAACGCACGCTCGGATGCGTCGTGCATGCGAGCTGCCGTGTCGACGCGCCGGGCGTCGTCGCGCATCATCAGGGACGCGGCTTGATCGTCGGCGAAGCGACGGGACGGGCGAGCGAGCGGGTGGCGTCGCTCGTCGAACTGTTGCGCAAGGCCGGCTTCGATGCGAGCGCGACCGATCAGATCCAGCGCGACGTCTGGTACAAGCTATGGGGCAACATGACGATGAACCCCATCAGCGCAATCACGGGCGCGACCACCGACAAGATTCTCAGCGACCCGCTCGCGCGCGATTTCGTCACGCGCGTGATGCTCGAAGCGAAAGCCATCGGCGCGCGGTTCGGCATCCCCATCGAGCAGGCGCCCGAAGACCGTCACGCCGTGACGCTCAAACTGGGCGCAATGCGCACGTCGATGTTGCAGGACGTCGAAGCGGGCAAGGCCGTCGAACTCGATGCGCTGGTCGGCGCAGTGTGCGAACTGGGCAAGCTGACGGGTGTCGACACGCCGTATGCGAACGCGCTGTTCGGGCTCGCTCGTCTGCACGCTCGCGTGCGTGGGCTGTATCCTCTCGACTGACGCTGCACCTTCAATCCTTTAAGCCCCGCGCATCAAAGCATGAAATTCACCGATCTGTCGTCCCCGGCTTACTTCGACAATCCGTATCCGTTCTATGAAGGCATCCGCAGCGCGGGCGCCTTCGTGCCGCTCGCGCCCAGCATCATGCTGACGGGCCGCCACGCCGTCATCGACGCACTGTTGCCCGACCGCCGCATGGGCAAGACATACATGCCCAGCGTGGTCGCGCGCTACGGCGAGAGTGCCCGCGAACAGCCGGTGTTTCAGGCGCTCGAACGCACGTTCCTGATGATGAACCCGCCCGCCCACACGCGCCTGCGCGCGCTGCTGATGAAGGCATTCAATGCGCGGCAGATCGAAACGCTGCGCGCCATCGCCGAAGAAACGACCGACAGTCTGATCGACGCGATGCAAGGCAAGCCTGAAGTCGATCTGGTCAGCGAGTTCGCGATGCCGCTGCCATTGCAGATCATCTGCCGGCTGCTCGATGTGCCCGTCGAGGATGGCGTGCGCTTCGGCGACGCGGCGAGCCTGCTGGTGTCGGCGTTCGATCTCGCGCCGATGTCCGCCGACGCGCTCGCGCACGCAAACCAGGCGGCGCTCGAGCTCGAACAGTATTTCCGCGCGGTGATCGCGCAACGGCGCGCGGCGCCCGGCCACGACATCGTGTCGTCGTTGATCCAGGCGGAAGAGGGCGGCGAGCGGTTGTCGGAAGACGAGATCGTGTCGAACGTGATCTTGCTGTTCGTCGCGGGGCACGAGACCACGTCGAACATGCTGGGCAATGCGCTGATCGCGCTGCATCGGCATCCGGCGCAACTGGAGCGGTTGCGCGGCGATCTCTCGCTGGTATCGAAGGCGGTGGCCGAATGCGCGCGCTATGACACGGCCGTGCAAATGGTCGTGCGCACCGCATTCGACGATATCGAGGTGGAAGGGCAGACGCTGCCGCGCGGCTCGATCGTTTTCATGCTGCTCGGTTCGGCCAATCGCGACCCGGAGCGTTTCGACGCGCCGGATACACTCGATATCGGCCGCGAGCCGTCAGGCCATCTGCTGACGTTCGGCGCGGGCATTCACTACTGCCTCGGCGCGCGCCTCGCGATGATGGAACTCGAAATCGCGCTGCACAAGCTGCTGACACGGTTGCCTCAGCTGCGTCTGACGAATCTCGACGCATTGCAGTGGCGCAGGCGGAACAACCTGCGCGGCGTCGAAACGCTGCTCGCCGCGCTGTGACGGGCGAGCCGGGAAGGCGTGAGGTCCGTGCGGCGCTCACGCCATCTCGCGATGCCAGCGTTCCAGTTGCTCGATGGTCGTAGTCGCCCCGCCGCACACGATCACGAGCACGGTGTCGAAGCGTTGCAGCGCATCCGTCTGCCCGTAGACGAGGGCGAGGCTCGCGCCGCAAGCGGGCTCGACGAGCACGCGGTGATCGTCGACGAAACGGCGCGACGCATCCACGGCTTCGGCGTCCGACACCACCACGCATTCGACAGGGTGCGTCTGCGTCAGCATGAACGCCTGCTCGCAGACCTGCTTCGCACCCAGCGACGTCGCGATGCTCGTAATACCCGGCAGCTCGATCCGCCGGTCCGCGCGCACTGACTGCGCCAGCGACGACGCGCCCGCCGTTTCGACCGCGATCAGCGGCACATGGCCGAGACCGTTACGCCGCAGGCCTTCGATCGCACCCGCCATCAACCCGCCGCCGCCCACCGACAGCACGACGGCATCGAACTTCGCACCCGCCCGCACGACCTCGTCGATCATCGACGCATGACCGTGCCACAGGAGCGGGTCGTCGAACGGATGAATGAACGCGTCGTCGGGACCGGCCTGTTCGAGCGCGAACGCGTTCGCTTCCTGCCAGGTCGCGCCGTGCACGATCACCTCCGCGCCTTGCAAGCCGATCAGTTCCTTTGCGCGCTCGCCCGTGCTTTGCGGCACGACGACCGTGACGGGGATCGACAGCGCGCGGCCCGCATACGCGACCGCGATGCCCGCGTTGCCGCCCGACGACGACACGAAGCGGCGCTTGCCACGCTTCGCGTGTTCTTCGCACGCGTAGCCGATGCCGCGGATCTTGAACGAGCCGGGCGGCTGCAGCGCGTCCATCTTGAGCAGCACGCGGCGGCCCAGATGCTGGCTGAGCGGTTGGGATTCGAGAAGCGGGGTGTCGATGTGCAGGGTCATGGCGGTGTTGCCGGAAGCGGCTTCGCTGAAGCGTTGAATCGCAGATGATAGCAAGCGGAAGCCGTCGGAGCTTGCTGCATCCGCGCATAAAAAAGGGCGGTTCGAAACATCGAACCGCCCTTGATCTCGTTGATCGAGCGATGGCTCACTTGCCCGCGATCAGGCTAGGATCGCCGGCAAACCGCTCGCTGCGGCTCGCGGGCCCGTCGTCGAGCAGACCCTTGGTCAGCTCCAGCGCCTGCCGTTCGAACAGCCGCCGGTACACGCCGTTGTCGATACGGATCAGTTGCTCGTGGCTGCCTTCCTCGACCACGCGACCCTTGTCGAGCACCAGCAAACGGTCGAGCGCACGCACTGTCGAGAGCCGGTGCGCGACGACGAGCGTCGTGCGTCCGACCATCAGCCGTTCCATCGCCTGCTGGATCAGCACCTCGCTTTCGCTGTCGAGGCTCGACGTGGCTTCGTCGAAGATCAGGACCGGCGCGTCGGCGAGGAACGCCCGCGCGATCGCGACCCGCTGGCGTTCGCCGCCCGACAGCTTGACGCCGCGCTCGCCGACCAGCGTGTCGTAGCCGTGCGGCAGCGCGTCGATGAAGTCGTGCGCGCTGGCAAGCTTCGCGGCCTGGACGATCTCGTCGAACGATGCGCCGGGCCGCGCGTACGCGATGTTCTCCGCCAGCGAGCGGTGGAACAGCACGGGCTCCTGCTGCACGATGGCGATGTGCTGGCGCAGCGACGCCTGCTGCACGTCGGCGATGTTCTGCCCGTCGATCGTGATGCGGCCTTCGTCGATGTCGTACAGACGCTGAATCAACTTGATGAACGTCGTCTTGCCCGAGCCCGAATGCCCCACGAGGCCGATCCGCTCGCCCGGCGCGATGCGCAGCGAGAAGTCGTTGTAGAGCGCCGTGCGCTGCGCGCCATAGCGGAACGTGACGTGCTCGAAGCGGATTTCACCGTGCTCGATAGCGATGGCGGGCGCGCCCGCCTTGTCTTCGATACCGAGCGGCTCGCGTTCGAGCGCGACGAGTTCTTCCATGTCGTTCACCGAGCGCTGCAGGTTGCGCACATGCATCCCGACATCGCGCAGATAGCCTTGCAACACGAAGAACGTGGTCAGCGCATACGTGATGTCGCCGACACTCGCTTCGTCGCGCAGCCACAGCAGCAGTGCCGCGCCGAGAATGGCCGCCTGCATCAGCGCCAGCATGCCGCCCTGTACGCCGCCATTGGTCGTGCCGCGCTGCCACGTGCGGCGCGTGCGCTGCCGCCACTTGGCGATCACGCGATCGAGCCGGCTTTCCTCGCGTTCTTCCGCGCCGAATGCCTTGACGACGGCGTTGCAACTGACGGCGTCGGCGAGCGCGCCGCCCATGCGCGTGTCCCACAGATTGCCGAGACGCGCGGCAGGCGCGACGTAGCCTAGCGACAGCGCGACCGTCACCGCGACATACGTAAGCGAGCCGACGCCGACCACGATGCCCATCACGGGCCAGTGAATGCCGAGCAGCACGGTCGATCCGGCGAGCATCAGCAGCGAAGGCAGCAGCGCGATCAGCAGCGTGTCGTTGAGCAGGTCGAGCGCCCAGATGCCGCGCGTGATCTTGCGCACCGTCGAGCCGGCGAAGCTGTTCGCATGCCAGTCCGTCGAAAAGCGCTGCACGCGATGAAACGCGTTCGCGCAGATCTCACTCATCATCTTGAGCGTCATCACGATGATGCTGCGGTAGACCAGTTGCCGCAGCAACGTGCCGCCGATGCCGAGCGCAATCAGCACGCCGAACGCGACCAGCGCCGGATGCGATGCGACGTCCTTGCCGAGCGTGCGGCCCGACGCGAGCGCGTCGACCAGACGGCCCGCGAAGAGCGGCGTCAACACATCCGCGAGCGCGGCCGACAGTGCGAACAACGCAATGCCAACCACGCGCACGGGCTGCTTGCGCCAGTGATGAAACGTGAAGCCGAGAACGCTTCTGAACGCTTGCGCGCCAAAGTCGAGTTTTTTGCTAGCCATGTATGTCAGCGTGCGGCGCGAGGCGGCGCAGCGCTATCCAGTCAGGAGATTCGGAAGTCGACGACCGATGCCCGCCAACGTGCGGCGGCGACAAAGAAAACCGGTAGTCTGATAAAGGCGCGGGCGCTTGCGAGCCAGCGCGGACGGCAACCTAGCTAGGGGAGCAGAGGAAGCGTCGCGACATCCCGCGAGAGACTGCGATGTACATTGCGTGCATGGAATGCCTCCCTTGGGTGAATGAGTGGATGAAGAACAACTGCGTTGAGGCTTGAATTCTAGCAGGAAAGCTTGCGCAAGGTGATCGCAATGCGCGTTCACATCACACAAAGTGTTGGTTTTATGTGTGCCTCTTCGAATCACGGCGGGCCGGCTTTGCAACCTGTCCCACGCGTGCCGGATACAATGCGGCAGCGCCGAACTACACCAACACCGCGTCCGTGCCCGACCGAAGCACGGACTCAACCTGATCGACCTCAACACATGTCCAGTTCCACCCGGGCCTTTTTGCTGGGCCCGTTGCTCAAAGGGGTTTCCCGTTCTTTCTATCTGACGTTGCGCATTCTGCCCGCCGGCATGCGCGATCCCATCGGCCTCGCGTATCTGCTCGCGCGCGCCGCGGACACGATCGCCGATACCGCGCTGATTCCGCCCGGGCAGCGGCTTGCGTTGCTGCTTGCGTTGCGCGAGCAGGTCAACGGCGCGACCGACGACGGCGAGCTTGCGCAACGCCTCGCGAGTGAAGTGGCGGGGCAGCAGACGCAATCGGATGAAAAGGTCTTGCTCGAATCGATCGCGCCCGCGCTCGACGTGCTTCAGCAACTCGATGCCTCCGACCGCGCGGCGGTGCGCGAGATCGTCACGACGCTGACCACGGGCATGGAATTCGACTTGCGCACCTTCCCCGACGAACGCTCGGGCCGCATCGTCGCGTTGCGCGAATGGGACGAACTGGACCGCTACACGTATCTGGTCGCGGGCTGCGTCGGCGAGTTCTGGACGAAGATGACGTACGCGCATCTGCCTGGCACGCTGAAAACCGACGAGCCCACGATGCTCGAGCGCGGCGTGCGCTTCGGCAAGGCGCTGCAGATGACCAACGTGCTGCGCGATTGCGGCAAGGACTTGCGCATCGGCCGATGCTATCTGCCGTCCGCGATGCTCGATCGCCACGGCCTGACGCCGCAAACGCTGTTGGAGCCGCAAGCATCGCAGCGCGCGCAACCCTTGATGCACGAACTGGTGCGCAAGTCGCTGGATCACTTCCGCGCCGCGCTCGACTACACGCTCGCCATTCCGCGTTTCTCGTTGCGCTTGCGTCTCGCGTGCGTGTGGCCGATCGTGATCGGACTCGAAACATTGCTGCTGCTGGTCGATAACGCGCACTGGCTGGAACCGTCGAAAGTGTCGAAGATCCAGCGCAAGCAGGTGTACGGCATTCTCGCGCGCTCGCTGCCCGTGTCGGTGTCGGATGCGTGGCTGCGTGGCTGGATCGAAGGGCTGATCGGCGCGATTGAATCGCGCATCGGCATTCGATGAAACGCGCTTCCGTTCAATCCCGGTTTGTTCATACAGCGGTGGAGCGCCTATGATGAACCTCGCACAACCCGAAACGAAGGACGGCCCCGGCCGCAACGGATCATGACGGCAATCGCCAGCTGGCACGCGCATGTGTATTTCGATCAGGCGACCCGCGACGCCGCATGGACGCTGCGCGAAGCCATCGAGGCGCAGTTTCACGGCAGATTCGAAATGGGGCGTTTTCACGAGCGTCCCGTCGGTCCGCATCCGATGTGGTCGTATCAGCTTGCTTTCGCCCCCGAGCTACTCGCGGAACTGTTTGCGTGGCTCGCGCTCAATCACGGCGCGCTCGACGTCTTCATCCATCCGAACACGGGCAACGCGCTGCGCGACCACCGCGATTGCGCGGCGTGGATCGGGCGCTCGTATCCGTTGAATCTCGCCGCGCTCGGCGGTTAGCGCGTAGTCGGCGCGGCGCATCGTTGCGCGCGCAGCGCGCATGGAGGTCGGCTCATGACGGTCACCAACGCGGTGTCGGGCACCAACGTCCATGAAGTCGCGGACGGCATGTACCGGATCAACACGCCTGTGTTCTTCGAAGGCGGGCCGGGCGGCTTCTCCTTCAACCAGTATCTGATCGTCGACGACGCGCCGCTGCTCTTTCATACCGGCCCGCGCAGGATGTTCGCGCTCGTGCGCGAAGCGGTCGCGTCCGTGTTGCCGCCCGAGCGGCTGCGGCATATCGCGTTCTCGCATGTCGAAGCGGACGAGTGTGGCTCGCTCAACGAATGGCTCGCCGCCGCGCCGCAGGCGGTGCCGCTGTGCAGCGGCGTCGCCAAGCTGGTGTCCATCGACGATCTCGCCGACCGGCCCGCGCGCGGCCTCGAAGACGGCGAAACCGTCGATCTCGGACGCCACCGGCTGCGCTGGCTCGCGACCCCGCATCTGCCGCATGCGTGGGAGTGCGGGATGCTGTTCGACGAGACGACCCAGACGCTGCTGTGCGGCGATCTGTTCACGCAAGGCGGCGCGGAGTTGCCCGCCGTGACGGGCGCGGACATTCTCGGTCCCAGCGAGGCGTTCCGGCGCAGCATGGATTACTACTCGCACACGAAACATGGCGACGCGATGCTGGAGCGGCTCGCCGCGCTCGAGCCGCACACGCTCGCGTGCATGCACGGCAGTGCGTGGCAAGGCGACGGCGCCGCGCTGCTTCGCGCGCTGGCGGTGTCGCTGCGCGAGTGAGCGGGCCGCGCTGACGTATTGATGCATTGACGCGGTGACGCGCGGCACGCCCAGCGCTTGCGCCGCAGCGCAGCAAATGTTTTTTCGCGCGCGATGTCGATTCCCGTCGTCGCCGCTCGTCGTCATGGTAAGCGGGCATATCGTCCGCTATTTCCCAGCAAGGACGACGACGATGACCTTGACGCTCTACGCCCATCCGTTTTCTTCGTACTGCCAGAAGGCGCTCACCGCGCTCTACGAGAACGGCACGCCGTTCGACTACCGCCGGCTCGACGAACCCGGCGCGATGGATGAACTCGCCGCGCGCTGGCCGATCCGGCGCTTTCCGCTGCTCGTCGACGACGGACGCACGATCGCCGAGGCGACCGTCATCATCGAGCATCTCGGCCTGCATCATCCCGGCCCGGTCCAACTGCTTCCCGACGATCCGCGCGCGGCGCTCGACGTGCGTTTCATGGACCGTTTCTTCGACAACTACATCGCCACGCCGCAGCAGAAGATCGTCTTCGACAGCCTGCGCAGCGAGAGCGAACGCGATGCCCGCGGCGTCGCCGATGCGCGCGCGCTGCTCGATGTCGCGTACGCGTGGCTCGACAACACGATGAAAGACCGCGAGTGGGCGGCAGGCAAGCACTTCAGTCTCGCGGATTGCGGCGCGGCACCGTTTCTCTTCTATGCGGACTGGACGCACCGGATCGACCCGAAGTTCGAATACGTGGTCGCGTATCGCAAGCGTCTGTTGAAACGGCCTTCGTTCGCGCGCGCCGTCGAGGAAGCGCGGCCTTATCGTCATCTGTTTCCGCTCGGCGTGCCGGAGCGCGACTGATCCCGTGGCTCGTCAACTGAATGGGAGGCTCTGATGTCTTCTGCATCTTCTCTTGTGCCCGCCGCCGAGCTGGCCAAGCGCAACGGCCGGCACTATCCGAACGAGAGCGTCGAGTACCGCCGCGCCCGCGACGCACTGCTCGCGGAGGAAATCGAATTGCGCCGGCATATCGAACGCGTCGCGGAACAACGCCGCGCGCTGCCGCCTGGCGGCGACGTGACGGGCGATTACCGGTTCGTCGGCGAAACGGGACCCGTCGATCTCGCCGGGCTGTTCGGCGACAAGGACACGCTCGTGATCTACAGCTACATGTTCGGTCCGCAGCGCGAGCGGCCGTGTCCGATGTGCACGTCGCTACTGAGCGCGTGGGACGGCGAGGCGCGCGACATCGCGCAGCGCGTCGCGCTGGCCGTGGTCGCGCGTTCGCCGATCGAGCGGCTCCTGGCGTTCAAAAAGGAGCGCGGCTGGCGCGATCTGAAGCTGTATTCGGACGCGAACGGCGAGTACAGCCGCGATTTTGGCGCAATCAGCGACGACGGCGGCGACGACGCGGCGTTTCAGGTCTTCACGCGCCGCGACGGCACGATCCGTCATTTTTATGCGGTCGAGATGGGCTTCCCGACTGTCGATCCCGGTCAGGACCCGCGCGGCGCGCCGGATCTGATGCCGATGTGGACGATCTTCGACATGACGCCCGAAGGTCGCGATCCGCATTGGTATCCGAAGCTCGACTACGCCCGGTGACGTCAACGCGCGGCTCGCCGCTGACCAGGTAGCCGCGTGCACATCAAGACAGGCATGAAGGCGAACGTGATCGCGCCGCGAGCATGCGGCGCTCGCGCTGTTCGCAGGCGGGCGCAGGTGCTAGTCGGCGACGCGCTTGTCGGCGAGCGCGCGTTCGCAGTCGCCGAGCACGGCGACGACGAGGCGCGCCTGAGCGTCGAGTTCGTCGGTGTCGAGAATTTCTTCGACGGCATCGCGCGCCCAGTCGGCTTCCACAAACGATGCGTGCCGCTGCGCGATGTCGAGCGCGATGGCCGAGAGCCTCGCGATGCATAACCAGTCGGCTGTGCGCCCGTGCCGGTCGAGCCACTTGTGCGCGGCCTCTACGTGGAAGGACGGTGAGGGCCAGGTCTCGTTCAGATACCAGGCACCCAGGCTTCCGCACGTGAGCCAGCACAGCAGCTCCACGCGGTCGCGTTGGCTTAGAAGATGGCGTACATCACTCATGGCGACGCTCGCGAAGGTAACGGATATGACGTGAGTTCCGCGTAGCAAAGCTCGAACCCGTGTGTGTACGACAATAACACGACGTTGTGCCTTGCACGACAGGGTTTAACCGGATTCTGGCTGCCCGGGTGATGGGGAATGTGGGTTGACCGACAATCACGCGCGCTTGCTGCACTGCATTGCACGGGCACAGTGCAGCGCGGCTCGCGTGCTAGCGCGAGCAGGTCGGCTGTGAATCGGCCGATGCGTCGAGGCGGATCATCTGGCCGTGATGGAGAACGGTGAATGCATCATCGGGCAGGCCGGCTTCGTGAGCTGCTTCGGCGAGTTTTTTCGGCGGCTCGTCGAGCGCCTCGTCGGTCAGTTCGAACGTGCCCCAGTGAATGCCGATCGCCTTTTTTGCGTGCACGTCCTGGAAGATCTGCACGGCCTGCTGCGGGTCCACGTGCTGCGGGCCCATGAACCAGCGCGGCTCGTACGCGCCGACGGGAATCAACGCGAGATCGACGCAGCCGAATGCGGTGCCGATCCGCTTGAAGTCGTTCGAGTAGCCGGTGTCGCCTGCGAAATACACGGAGAAGGGGTGCGCTGCGCCCGCGGGCGTTTTCACGACCCAGCCGCCCCACAGCGTCTCGTTGCGGTCGGTCAGGCTGCGCGCGGACCAGTGCGTCGCGGGCACGAACCAGAAGTCGAGACGGGCGACGCTGGTTTCGTCGCCCCAGTCCAGTTCCTGCGCATTCGTGATGCCTTTTTTCGCGAGCCAGTCCTTGATGCCGAGCGGCACCAGAAAGAGCGGCGGCCCGCCGGGCTGCGCGTTCAACGCCTCGACGCTTGCGGTGTCGAGGTGGTCGTAGTGGCTGTGCGAGATCAGCACGACGTCGATATGCGGCAGTTCTTCTAGCGCGAGACCGGGCGGCACGCGCCGCTTCGGCCCGGCGAACGCAAAGGGCGACGCGCGTTCCGAAAACATCGGATCGGTGATCACGTTGACGCCGTTGATCTGCAGCAAGGCGGTCGCGTGGCCGATCCACGTCATCGTGTCGTCGCTGCGGTTCGCCTTGATCCACGCGACGTCAGGGTGATCGACGGGAAACGCGTAGCCGTTCGCGGGCGGTGGCGGCAAGCCGTGCGTCCAGCGGTTCCAGCGCCATGCCCATACCGAGCCGCGCGCGAGCGGCCCGTCGTTGTTCTCGTAGCCGTTGCCGGTGCGCGGCGCGTGATGGATGCCGCTCGCGGCGAGCTGGTCGGGCGTCGGGCCGGATGGCGGCGCGCCCGCGGCGCAATGCGCCGATGCGCCGCACAAGGCGATGGCGGCGCAGACGAGGCGCGAGCGGAACGGGAGTGGCATCGTGTATCGAATCGGCTGCCGCCGTAGAATCGATGGTGCGACAGTGTAGACCGGACGCCGCGTCCTACGCCCGCGCGGTGGCGGAACAGTCGTCACCCGCGATCGCGTCCCCGCTGCGGGATCGTTCATCGGCACGCCATCTGCCGCGCGCAATCTCGATCGGGTTCGGATCGCGGTCATTGCTGCAGAGTGGAATAATTGTGCTTGTTCCCAAATCGTAAAATGCAATGAAGTGCCGTTTGCGGCGACGAAAAAGCAGCGAAGCCGCGCAAATCGTGCATTTTTTTGCCTTAAAGGCGATTCAACCGGCACGATTCAAACCGTCAAAATCCAAAATGAGGCAAAATTCGGGGCATTCGCGTCGGCCGTGGCGTCGCCGGCGGCATTTCCCAACCTTTCTCGACCAAGAGCAAAGCGATGAGTAACAAGCAACCTACGATCATCTACACCCTGACCGACGAAGCCCCGCTGCTCGCGACGAGTGCTTTTCTGCCGATCATCCGTACGTTTACCGCTCCGGCTGGCGTCCATGTCGAGACCAGCGACATTTCCGTGGCCGGCCGTATCCTCGGCGAGTTTCCGGAATTCCTGACGCAGGAACAGCGCGTGCCGGATAATCTGGCCGAGCTGGGGCGCCTGACGCAAGACCCGGACACCAACATCATCAAGCTGCCGAACATTTCGGCGTCGGTGTTCCAGCTCGTCAGCGCGATCAAGGAACTGCAGTCGAAGGGCTACAAGGTCCCGGATTATCCGGAAGACCCGAAGAACGACGAAGAAAAAGAGATCCAGAAGCGTTACTCGAAGTGCCTCGGCAGCGCGGTGAATCCGGTTCTGCGCGAAGGCAACTCGGACCGCCGCGCGCCCGCCGCCGTCAAGAACTATGCGAAGAAGCACCCGCACAGCATGGGCGAGTGGAGCATGGCGTCACGTACGCACGTGGCGCACATGAAGCACGGCGACTTCTACCACGGCGAAAAGTCGATCACGAACGACAAGGCGCGCGAAGTCCGCATGGAACTCGTCACGAAGCGTGGCGAGACGATCGTGCTGAAGCCGAAGGTCAAGCTGCAGGACGGCGAGATCGTCGACAGCATGTTCATGAGCAAGAAGGCGCTGGTCGAATTCTACGAAGACCAGATGGAAGACGCGCGCAAGACGGGCGTGATGCTGTCGCTGCACGTGAAGGCGACGATGATGAAGGTTTCGCACCCGATCGTCTTCGGCCACGCCGTCAAGGTGTTCTACAAGGACGCGTTCGCGAAGCATCAGAAGCTGTTCGACGAACTGGGCGTGAACGTCAACAACGGTCTGGTCGATCTGTACACGAAGATCGAATCGCTGCCTGAATCGCAGCGCGACGAAGTGATCCGCGACATGCACGCGTGCCACGAGCACCGCCCCGCGCTGGCGATGGTGGATTCGGCCAAGGGCATCTCGAACCTGCACGCACCGAACGACGTGATCGTCGACGCATCGATGCCCGCGATGATCCGCGCGGGCGGCAAGATGTGGGGCGCCGACGGCCGTCCCGCGGATACCAAGTGCCTGATTCCGGAAAGCACGTTTGCGCGCATTTACCAGGAAATCATCAACTTCTGCAAGACCAACGGCGCATTCGATCCGCGCACGATGGGCACGGTGCCGAACGTCGGCCTGATGGCGCAGAAGGCGGAAGAATACGGCTCGCACGACAAGACCTTCGAGATCGCTGAAGACGGCGAAGCGCGCATCGTCGACAACGCGACGGGCGAAGTGCTGAGCGGCCTGACTCAGCAGGTCGAGCAGGGCGACATCTGGCGCATGTGCCTTGTGAAGGACGCACCGATTCGCGACTGGGTCAAGCTCGCGGTCACGCGTGCGCGCAACTCGGGCATGCCCGTGGTGTTCTGGCTCGACCCGTACCGTCCGCATGAAAACGAACTGATCCACAAGGTGCAGACGTACCTGAAGGATCACGACACGGATGGTCTCGAGATCCACATCATGTCGCAGGTTCGTGCGATGCGTTACACGCTGGAGCGCGTGATCCGCGGTCTGGACACGATTTCGGCGACGGGCAACATCCTGCGCGATTACCTGACCGACCTGTTCCCGATCATGGAACTGGGCACGTCCGCGAAGATGCTGTCGATCGTTCCGTTGATGGCGGGCGGCGGCATGTACGAGACGGGTGCGGGCGGCTCGGCGCCGAAGCACGTGAAGCAGCTGGTCGAGGAGAACCACTTGCGGTGGGATTCGCTGGGTGAGTTTTTGGCGCTGGCTGTGTCGCTCGAAGAGCTGGGTATCAAGTCGGGGAATGCACGCGCCAAGGTGCTGGCGAAGACGCTGGATGCGGCTACCGGTAAGCTGCTCGACAACAACAAGAGCCCCTCGCCGAAGACGGGCGAGCTCGACAACCGTGGCAGCCAGTTCTACCTCGCTATGTATTGGGCGCAGGAGCTGGCCGCGCAGACCGACGACGCTGAACTTGCTGCGAAGTTTGGCCCGCTGGCCAAGGTGCTGACCGAGAACGAGAAGACTATCGTTGGGGAACTGACGGACGTTCAGGGTAAGAGTGTTGATATCGGTGGCTACTATCAGCCGGACTTTGCGAAGCTGGAAGCGGTTATGCGGCCGAGCAAGACGTTGAATAACGCGCTGGCAGCTGTGACTGTCTAAGTCTTCTGACTGTAGTGATTTAAGCGGAGCCCGCGCATGATGTTTTGATGTGCGGGCTTTGTTTTTTTGGCCTTTGCGCTGGCATCCGGGGGGGCGATTTCGCGGTGCGAGTGGGTGGGTTTGCTTGTGTTTGCGCTGGCATCTGCGTTTTGCTTTTGCTTTCGCTGGCATCCGCGTTACGTTAGCTCGCTTCAGGCGTCGC
>NZ_JAGUUD010000143.1:0-17493 GCF_020177535.1 Paraburkholderia sp. XV
CCCCGCACAGGGGCGACGCTTGAAGCGAGCTAACGAATCGCGGATGCCAGCGAAAGCAAAGGCAAATCGCGGATGCCACCGCAAAGACCCAAAAAAACCAAACCGCCCGCACCGCGACCAACCCCAACCCCAAAACCAAAAACTCAAACCTGCGGCGTAGGAAAATAAACCCCCGCTCGTTGCGCCGCATTCGCAATATGCTTCTCGATAGCCAGCCCAGCCGCATGCGGATCACGCGCCTTCAGCGCGTCCAGAATCGCGCGATGCTCATGATAAGTAGACAGCACAAGCTCACGCCGATAGAACGGCATACGCTGACTTTCCTTCATGATGTCGGCACTACTCCGCAAGATCGACTCGATAGCGGCATTGCCCGCAATATTGACGATCCGCATATGAAAATCGAAGTCCAACTGCGCGGCGTCATCAAGCTCGCCATTGGTCAGCGCCGTGTGCAGCGAAGCAATATTGTCCTCAAACCATTCGACATCGTCATCGCCGATAGCCAGCGCTGCCATGCGCGCGACAAAACCCTCCAGCGCGAACCGCATCTGATAAGTATCCGGCAACGATGACTGATCCGCGAAACGCCACGGATGCGCCGACGAAGCCTTCGTCGACTGCACATACACACCTTTGCCCGGACGGATAGTCAACAGCCCGAGCGCTTCGAGCGTCGATAACGCCTCGCGCAGCGACGCACGGCTGATGTCCATTTCTTCCGACAATTGCCGCTGCGCCGGCAGCAAACTGCCGACAGGATAAACGCCGCCTTCGATCCTCTCGCGAATCGTCGAGATGGCGGAGTCGGTAACAGTATGCGGCACGTTTTTCATGATGTCGGCGGCGGCTCGGTGCGGTCTGACCAGCATTGTAGAACGGCTTTCGGCATTGCGCGCAAACCTTCACCTACACGCAAGTTCCGGGCGAGAAGGCCGGTCAGACCAGACCGGGTAAACACCCTCCCAACAATCCTTGACCTCACTATATCGGCTTCCTACTATTCGCCATAACAGTACTGGTCGGACCAGTATGAACAGATGTTCAAGACCCAACTCGTGACCGGGAGAAAGCCGTGTTGAAGTTTTTCAATTCGCTGTTTGGCCGGGTGGTGATCGCTCTCGTGGCGGGCATCGTGATCGGAGCGCTATTTCCGCATTTCGCGCAGTCGCTGCGTCCATTGGGCGACGGCTTTCTGAAGCTGATCAAGATGGTGATCGGGCCGATCGTGTTCTGCGTGGTCGTCAGCGGCATGGCGCACGCAGGCAATCTGAAGAAAGTGGGGCGCGTCGGCCTGAAGGCCGTCGTCTATTTCGAAATCATGACGACGATCGCGCTCGTGATCGGCGCGGTGCTCGCGTATGCGACGCGGCCCGGCGTCGGCATGAATATCGATCTGCATACGCTCGACGCCGGCTCGCTCGCCAGCTACACCGAGCACGCGAAGAGCCTGAAAGACACGGCAGGCTTCCTGCTGAAGATCATCCCCGACACCGCGATCGACGCGTTCGCGAAGGGCGACATCCTGCAGATTCTCGTGTTCTCCGTGCTGGTTGGCTCCGCGCTGTCGCTGCTCGGGCCGCGCGCGCAACGCGTCAACGATCTGATCGACGAACTCGCACAGGTGTTCTTCCGCGTGATGAGCTTCATCATCAAGCTCGCGCCGCTCGGCGTGCTGGGCGCGATTGCGTTCACGACGGGCACGTATGGCGTCGAATCGCTGAAGCAGCTCGGGATGCTCGTCGTCGTGTTCTACGCGAGCTGCATCGTGTTCGTCGCGGTCGTGCTGGGTGTCGTGATGCGTCTGGCCGGCTTCAGCGTATTCAAGCTGATCCGTTATCTGCGCGAAGAACTGTCGATCGTGCTCGGCACCGCTTCGTCGGATGCCGTGCTGCCGCAGATCATGCGCAAGCTCGAATGGATGGGCGTGAAGGATTCGACCGTCGGTCTCGTGATTCCGACCGGCTACTCGTTCAACCTCGACGGCTTCTCGATCTATCTGACGCTCGCGGTGATCTTCATCGCACAGGCGACCAACACACCGCTGTCGATGCACGATCTGATCGTCGTCGTACTGGTGTCGCTGGTGACGTCGAAGGGCGCACACGGCATCCCCGGCTCGGCGATCGTGATTCTCGCCGCGACGCTCTCGGCGATTCCCGCGATTCCCGTGCTCGGCCTCGTGCTGATCCTGCCCGTCGACTGGTTTGTCGGCATCGCCCGCGCGCTGACCAACCTGATCGGCAACTGCGTCGCGACCGTCGTCGTCGCCGTGTGGGAAAACGATATCGACAAGGCGCGCGCCCGCCGGGTGCTGAATCTCGACAGCGACTATCGCTTCGTACCCGCCAGCACCGATCAGGACAACGGCGCGAGCCACGCGAACCCGGCGCACGCCGTCTGACCACGCTTTCCGCCATCTGACCGACCACTCATGGCAAACGCGGCGGACTCACGGTCCGCCGCCTCTCCTCTCACTCGACACTGAACCGATCATGGCCAATCCGATTCTCGATCCGAACGCACCCGCTTTCACGCGCCGCTACATGAATCTCGCCGACCCGCGCCTGGGCGCGAAGGCGCTGTTTGCCAGCGACGAATTCTTCGCACCCAAAGAGCGGATGCTCGACCCGCAGCCTGCCGTGTTCATCCCCGGCAAATACGACGATCACGGCAAGTGGATGGACGGCTGGGAAACGCGCCGCAAGCGCACGACGGGCCACGACTACTGCGTGGTGCGGCTCGCGCGGCCGGGCATCGTGCATGGCGTCGATCTCGATACGAGCCACTTCACGGGCAATTTCCCGCCTGCGGCCTCGATCGAAGCCTGCTATTCGGACGACGACGTTCCCGCCGACAACGCCGACTGGCAAACCGTCGTCCCCGCGACCACGCTGCAAGGCAATCAGCATCACTACGTCGCAGTGAGCGATGCGCGCGCGTTCACGCATCTGCGCGTGAATCTGTATCCGGACGGCGGGCTGGCGCGTTTGCGCGTCTATGGGCAACCGAAGCGCGACTGGGAGCGCGTCGAGCGCGGCAGCCTGCTCGATCTTGCCGCTGTCGAAAACGGCGCGTATCTGGTCGCCGCAAACAACCAGCATTTCGGGCCGGCCTCGCAGATGCTGATGCCGGGGCGCGGCGTGAACATGGGCGATGGCTGGGAAACGCGCCGCCGCCGCGAGCCGGGCAACGATTGGGCGATCGTCGCGCTCGCGCGGCCGGGCGTGATCCGCAAGGTCGAGGTGGATACTGCGCACTTCAAGGGAAATTTCCCCGATCGCTGCTCGCTGCAGGCGGCGTCCGTGACGGGCGGCACCGACGATTCGCTCGTCACGCAAGCGATGTTCTGGCCGGTTCTGTTGCCCGAACAGAAGCTGCAGATGGACAACGTGCATACGTTCAGCGCCGAACTCGCCGCGCTCGGTCCCGTGACGCACGTGCGGTTCAACATTTATCCGGACGGCGGCGTATCGCGCTTGCGCCTGTGGGGCGAACTCGAATAACCCGCGCTGAACGGCAGAGACGATCGACGGAGACGGCCATGAACACACTGCGCATCGAGCGCCTGACACGAGATGCGTTCGCGCCATTCGGCGACGTGATCGAGCTGGACGGCGCGCGCCACTACCCGATCAACGAAGGCACCACCGAGCGTTATCACGACCTCGCGAAAGTCGACGTGAACACGCACGGCGGCCGTCCGCTGATCAATGTGTTTCGTGCGCAGCCGCGCGCATGGCCGATCGAAATCGCGATGATGGAGCGGCATCCGCTCGGCAGCCAGGCGTTCGTGCCGCTGTCGGACGCGCCTTATCTGATCGTCGTCGCACCGGCCGGCGATCTCGATCCAGCGAAGCTAAGAGCGTTCTCGACGCGCGGCTGGCAGGGCGTCAATTACGCGAGAGGCGTCTGGCATCATCCGCTGCTCGCGTTGGAGCGCGTGAGCGATTTTCTGGTCGTCGATCGTGGCGGTGACGGGCCGAATTGCGACGAAGCGGCGCTGCCGGAAACGTGGTGTCTGGAACGCGAATCGTTCGAAATAGCGGACGTTTGAGGGTTGGGTAAGCAGAGGAAAGCAAAAGGCCCGGTCGAAGAATTCGACCGGGCCTTTCTGCGTCTTACTGGCAAATCCTGCCCGGGCCGCGCCCGCGAACTGCCCGGAAACGCGCGTCAGTGCTTGCGATGCGGGCATTTGTCCTTGGTGCACACGCCATACAGTGCGAGCGCGTGTTCCTGCAGCTTGAAGCCGCGTTCTTTCGCGATTGCCTGCTGGCGGTTTTCGATTTCAGGGTCGAAAAACTCTTCAACCAACCCGCAATCGATACAGACCAGATGGTCGTGGTGCGTTCCTTCGTTCAGCTCAAATACCGCTTTACCCGACTCGAAGTTGCTGCGTGACAGCAGGCCTGCCTGCTCGAACTGCGTGAGCACGCGGTACACCGTGGCGAGCCCGATATCCAGTTCTTCATGCAGGAGGCTGCGATAGACATCTTCGGCGGTCAGATGGCGTACCGGGCTGTGCTGAAAGATTTCCAGAATCTTGAGGCGCGGTAGGGTCGCCTTGAGTCCGATATTCTTCAGATCGGTTGGATTGGTCATGGCAAGGGATCCCTAGAGTACAATGCAGGGTTCTAATGGTAATGTGAATTGCTGTTCAGGTCATCTTACACGGAAACACGCGCGGCTCGCGTAGCCCGCACGGTGAGGGAAATGATTCCAAAAGCTCTATTGATCAACCGGGGGAGCCGCATACGGCGTACCTTGATCGTCGCGGCGGCGGTGGCGGTTCTTGCTGGATGTTCCACGTATGACAGCCTGACTCAGCGTGTTGCCCAAAGCATCACGCCGTACCGCATTACCGTGGTTCAAGGTAACTTCGTATCGAAGGAAGCGGCTGCGCAAATGCAGGTTGGCATGTCGCGCGCCCAGGTCCGGCAGGTACTCGGCACGCCGCTTCTTTCCGACATGTTCCACGCGGACCGCTGGGACTACGTCTTCTATTTCAAGCGCGGCTCGACGGCAGTCGTGCAGCAGCGCGATTTCATCGTGATGTTCACGGGTGATCGCGTCGCGAGCTGGTCGGGCGGCGAAGATCTGCCGTCCAACCTCGAACTGCTCGCCGAAATCGACGGCGATCGCACGGGCAAGAAGGTGAAGGCTGCGCCTGTCGTCGCGAGCGCGACGGCCGAGGCGAGCGGCGCGGCTGCAGCGGCCGCGCCTGCGCCCGTTGCGGTGCCCGATACCGTGCGCTCGGCCACCTCCGACGCAGCGCAAGCCGGCAATCTGCCAGCCGTCGACGCGAACGCGCAGGCCGCTCAGGCAGCGAACCGTCTGACCAACGCGGTGCAATCGCCCGCGCCGGGCACGACGCCTTCGGTGCGCGCGAACACGCCGCCGTCTAACGGTGGCGTGCCACAGAATTCAACGGAGCCGGGTCAGCCGCAGTTCCGCTTCACGCGTCCGCCGCCTCCGCAGATGCAAGGCGTGCCGAGCGACAACCCTGTTGGCCCGACCGGCCCGACTGGCCCGGAAAGCAACAACGGCCAGTCGAAAGACGCACCCGCGAAGTCGTCGCAATCTTCCTCGCAATCGGCAACGGGCACGGGAACGGGCGGCTGATTCCGTTGTCCGTAACATGACGGGCGGCGTGTCCGTCCGTCATGCGTCATGCGTCTTGCCGCGATGCCGCTTCGCTGTGAGACGCAGCCCGCTTCGTTTCTTTTGTCGCCTCTCGGCGCGCTGCCTGTCGGCGCGATGTTCAGGCGCTGTTAGCAGGACTACCCATGAAAATTGCCATCGCCGGCGCGTCGGGCCGCATGGGCCGGATGCTCATCGAAACCGTCCTCAACGATCCTGACGTCACGCTGTCCGGCGCGCTCGACCGCACAGGCGCGCCGCAACTGGGCCAGGACGCCGGCGCGTTTCTCGGCAAGCAGACGGGTGTGCTGATGTCGGACGATATCGACGCCGTGCTCGCGCAATCCGACTATCTGATCGACTTCACGCGCCCCGAGGGCACGCTCGCGCATATCGACGCGGCGCTGCGCACCAACACCAGGCTCGTGATCGGCACGACGGGTTTCGACGACGCGCAAAAAGCGCAGATTCGCGCCGCGTCGGAAAAGATCGGCATCGTGTTCGCATCGAACTTCAGCGTCGGCGTGAACGTGACAATGAAGCTGCTCGAATTCGCTGCGCCTCATTTCTCGCAGGGTTACGACATCGAAATCATCGAGGCGCATCATCGTCACAAGGTCGACGCGCCGTCCGGCACGGCGCTGACGATGGGCGAAGTGATCGCCAGCGCGCTCGGCCGCAAGCTCGAAGACTGCGCGGTCTACGCACGCGAAGGCGTGACGGGCGAACGCGATCCGTCCACCATCGGTTTCTCGGCGATTCGCGGCGGTGATATCGTCGGCGACCATACGGTGCTGTTCGCGGGCATCGGCGAGCGCATCGAAATCACGCACAAGTCGGCGAGCCGCCTGTCGTACGCGCAAGGCGCGGTGCGCGCGGTGCGTTTCCTCGAAGGCCACCCGAGCGGCCTGTTCGACATGCAGGACGTGCTCGGCTTGCGCTAGACACCGCGTGAGCCTGTTCTCATCCGCCAAGGCGCCGTAGCCGAGGCGACCAAAGAGTTCCGATGGCAGACACCGGCATCATCCATTACCTGCAAACCAGCGACGCCATCACGCATGGCGTCGCGTACGTGTTGCTGGCGATGTCGATTGCGAGCTGGTGTTTCCTGATCGTCAAAAGCTGGATTCTCAGCCGCGCGAAGCGGCAAGGGCCGCGCGCCATTGCGCGGTTCTGGCAGGCGCCCACGCTGTCCGACGGCGTCGCGGCGCTGCGTCTCGCGGATCGCGAGCACATCTTTTCTCCGTTGGCGGAAGCGGCGCTGCAGGCGTCGGAAGTCGAGACGCCGGGCGTGCTGCTCGCGCGCGTCGAGCGCAGCGAACGCGTGCTGCGGGCGCTGCGCCAGGCGCTGCACCGCTCGCAGCGGCGGCTCGAGTTCGGGCAGGTGCTGCTGGCGTCGGTGGGCAGCACGGCGCCGTTCGTCGGCTTGCTGGGCACCGTGTGGGGCATTTATCACGCGCTCGGCAGCATCGCGCAAAGCGGGCAGGCGATGATCGAGAACGTCGCAGGTCCAGTCGGCGAGGCGCTCATCATGACGGCGTTCGGCCTCGTCGTCGCGATTCCCGCCGTGCTTGCCTACAACGTGCTCGGTCGGGTGGTGCGGCAGTTGTCGGAGGAACTCGACGGCTTCGCGCACGATCTGCACGCGTACGTCTGCGCGCCCACGGGCGACGCATCCGACAACGCGCGCGGCGGCGCGCACAGCGACGCGCTGGGCCGCGGCGAGCGGGCGCCCGCGCGGACGCAGGCGTAGCGCGAAAGGCTCGGGCGCCGGGGCAACTCGCATCGGCACGTATCGAACGGGAAGAACGAGGCACGACACATGGCATTCGGCGGACTCGACAGGCACAAGACGGCCGCGCCGATGGCGGACATCAACATGACGCCGCTGATCGACGTGATGCTGGTGCTGCTCGTTATTTTCATCATCACGGCGCCGCTGTTCACGCACGCGATCCGGCTCGATCTGCCGCGCGTCGCGGCCGCCGAGGCGCGCGAGACGCCGCAGACCATCACGCTGTCGATCGACGCCGGGGGCAAGCTCTACTGGAACGACAAGCCCATCACGCTCGACCAGATGCGCGCGCAGTTCAACGACGCGGGCAAGCAGAAGGAACAGCCGGAAATTCACCTTCGCGCCGAGCGCTCGACGCGCTACGAAGTGATCGCGCAGGTGATGGGCGCGGCGCAGCAGGCGGGTCTGGAGCGGATTGGTTTCGTGACCGAGCCGCCGGCGGGCGACACCAAGGCGGGCCAGCCGACGCCTCCCGCCGCCGCACCGGCTGCGCAATAAGCGGAAGCCAGTCGCGCCGGGAAACCGCCCGCTTTCACCACGCATCACGCCGAATCGGCGCGCAAAACGCATCGCCTACGCTCAATCGCGCGCGGCGTGAACCCGGCCGAACGGTATAATCAGCCCTTTCCCCTTGACGAGAGGGGAATCGACAAGACATTCATCACGCAGAGCACCGTGCCGGTGCCGAAGCACCCGAACAGCGGCACCGAACAGCGATCCCATCACACCATGCACGAAAAATACGTTCCCTCCGACGTCGAATCCGCCGCGCAAGGACAATGGCGCGCCACCGACGCGTACAAAACGACGGAAAAGGCCGACAAGCCGAAGTTCTATTGCGTTTCGATGCTGCCGTATCCGTCGGGCAAGCTGCACATGGGGCACGTACGCAACTACACGATCAACGACGTGATGTACCGCTATCTGCGGATGAACGGCTACAACACGCTGATGCCGATGGGCTGGGACGCGTTCGGCATGCCTGCCGAAAACGCGGCGATGGCCAACAACGTGCCGCCCGCAAAGTGGACGTACGACAACATCGCGTACATGAAGAAGCAGATGCAGTCGATGGGTCTCGCCATCGACTGGTCGCGCGAAGTCGCCACCTGCAGCCCGGACTACTACAAGTGGAACCAGTGGATCTTCCTGAAGATGCTGGAAAAGGGCATCGCGTACAAGAAGACGGGCACGGTGAACTGGGACCCCGTCGATCAGACCGTGCTCGCAAACGAGCAGGTGATCGACGGCCGCGGCTGGCGCTCGGGCGCGCTCGTCGAGAAGCGCGAAATCCCCATGTACTACATGCGCATCACGCAATACGCGGATGAACTGCTGAACGATCTCGAAGGGCTCGGCTGGCCCGAGCGCGTGAAGATCATGCAGCAGAACTGGATCGGCAAGAGCTTCGGCGTGAATTTCGGCTTCCCGTACGAACTGGACGGCGAAAAGAAGCTGCTGCGCGTGTTCACGACGCGCGCCGACACGATCATGGGCGTCACCTTCTGCGCGGTCGCCGCGGAGCATCCGCTGGCAACGCGCCTCGCGCAGGGCCGGCCGGAACTGCAGGCGTTCATCGACGAATGCAAGCACGGCGGCGTCGCCGAAGCCGACATGGCGACGATGGAAAAGAAGGGCATGGCCACGGGCTTTTTCGTCACGCATCCGCTGACGCAGGAAAAGATCGAGGTGTGGATCGGCAACTACGTGCTGATGAGCTACGGCGAAGGCGCCGTGATGGGCGTGCCCGCGCACGACGAGCGCGACTTCGCGTTCGTGAAGAAGTACGGCATTCCCGTCAAGCAGGTGGTCGCGGTCGAAGGCCAGACGTTCTCGACGGATGCGTGGCAGGAATGGTACGGCGACAAGGAAAACGGCGTTCTGGTCAACAGCGGCAAATACGACGGGCTCAAGTACGCGGAAGCCGTCGACGCAATCGCGGCTGATCTGAAGGCGCTCGGCCTCGGCGACAAGCAGGTCACGTGGCGTCTGCGCGACTGGGGCATCTCGCGCCAGCGTTACTGGGGCACGCCGATCCCGATCATCCACTGCCCGTCGTGCGGCGACGTGCCCGTGCCCGAGAAGGATCTGCCCGTCGTGCTGCCGGAAGACCTCGTGCCGGACGGCACGGGCAACCCGCTCGCGAAGTCGGAAGCGTTCCTGAACTGCACGTGCCCGACCTGCGGCGCGGCTGCGAAGCGCGAAACCGACACGATGGATACCTTCGTCGATTCGTCCTGGTACTTCTATCGCTACGCGGCGCCGGATGCGAAGACGATGGTGGACGAGCGCACCGATTACTGGATGCCGATGGACCAGTACATCGGCGGCATCGAGCACGCCATTCTTCACCTGCTGTACTCGCGTTTCTGGGCGAAGGTCTGCCGCGACCTGGGCATCGTCAAGTTCGGCGAGCCGGCGAAGAACCTGCTCACGCAGGGCATGGTGCTCAACGAAACCTACTACCGCGAAAACGAAGCGGGCAAGAAGACCTGGTACAACCCGGCCGACGTCACCGTCACGCACGACGACAAGGGCCGCCCGGTCGGCGCGACGCTCAACGCCGATGGCCAGCCCGTCGTGCTGGGCGGCGTCGAGAAGATGTCGAAGTCGAAGAACAACGGCGTCGATCCGCAGGTGCTGATCGACCAGTACGGCGCGGATACCGCGCGTCTGTTCACGATGTTCGCGGCTCCCCCGGAGCAGCAGCTCGAATGGTCGGGCGCGGGTGTGGAGGGCGCGAGCCGCTTCCTGCGTCGCGTGTGGGCGTTCGGCCAGGCGAATGAAGCGGCGCTGTCGCAGCCCGGTGCATTCGACGCCGCAAAGCTCACCGATACCGAGAAGACGCTGCGCCGCGAGATCTACAGCGTGCTGAAACAGGCGGACTTCGACTATCAGCGTCTGCAGTACAACACGGTCGTGTCGGCGGCGATGAAGATGCTCAACGCGGTCGAAGGTGCGAAGGGCGCGGGCGCTGCCGTGCTGCGCGAAACCTACGGCGTGCTGCTGCGCGTGCTGTACCCGGTCGTGCCGCACCTCACGTTCCAGTTGTGGCAAGAGCTCGGTTACGAAGCCGAGTTCGGCACGCTGCTCGACGCGCCGTGGCCGAAGGTCGACGAAAAGGCGCTGGAGCAAAGCGAGATCGAACTCGTGCTGCAGGTGAACGGCAAGGTGCGCGGCGCCGTGACGGTCGCGAAGGACGCCTCGCGCGAAGCGATCGAAGCCGTTGCGCTCGCGCACGAGATGTTCGCGAAGTTCAGCGAGGGCAAGCCGGCGAAGAAAGTGATCGTCGTGCCGGGCCGCCTCGTGAACGTCGTCGTCTGATGCGTGCATCGATTGCGCTTTAACTGCGAACCAGGAGCTCATGTGACTCGCAGATCGTTTTTGACTCTGGCGTGCAGCGCGGCGCTGCTGTCCGCGTGCGGCTTCCAGTTGCGCGGGCAGCAGGACTATGCGTTCAAGCGCCTCGCCATCACGGGCGCGTCGGCGCCCGTCTCCGCGCGTCTCACGCGCATGGTGCAGGGCGGCAGCGACACTGTCATCGTCAATTCGCCCGCCAACGCGGACGCCATCCTGTCTATTTCCGAAGGTCGCGGCAACAGCGTGTTGACGCTGAACTCGCTGGGCGTGGTCGAGGAATACGCGCTCGACTACTGGCTGAACTATACGGTGCGCGGCGCTGACGGCACGTTGCTGATTCCGCCGAGCGCGATCCATCTGAATCGCGCAATGACGTATAGCGACCAGTTCTCGCAAGCGAAGGCGTCGGAAGCCGACATTCTTTACGCGGACATGCAGAACGACGCCGTCGATCAGCTGATGCGCCGTCTTGCCGTCGTGCGCTCGCTGCATCCGGCACCGGGCCAGGAAGTGCCGGGCGTCAATCCGCGCGCGCCGCTGCCGCCGCCGCCGCTTTGATCCGCAGCATCGACCTGCTTTCACTCTCGTTCATCCGTCGCCATGCAACTGCGTCTTGACGCGCTCGAAGCGCATCTCGCGAAAGGTCCCGCCGGTCTGTACGTCGTGTACGGCGACGAGCATCTGCTCGCCCAGGAAGCGTGCGACCGCATCCGCGCGACGGCGCGCGCGAACGGCTTTACCGACCGCACGGTGTTCACGGTGGAACGCGGCTTCGACTGGAGTTCGCTGCTCGGCGCGAGTCAGTCGATGTCGCTATTCGGCGACCGCCAACTGGTCGAATTGCGCATTCCGACGGGCAAGCCCGGCAAGGAAGGCGCGGACGCGCTAAAGACATTGGCCGCGTCGGCGAATCCCGACGTGCTGACGCTCATCACGTTGCCGCGCCTCGATGCGGCGACGCAGAAGGCCGCGTGGTTCACCGCACTGACCGATGCAGGCGTCGCGCTGAAGATCGATCCCGTCGAGCGTGCTCAATTGCCGGGTTGGGTCGGGCAACGTCTTGCGCAGCAAGGGCAGCGCGTTGCGGCTGGCGAAGAGGGCAAGCGCGCGCTGCAGTTCATTGCGGAACGCGTCGAAGGCAATCTGCTTGCTGCGCATCAGGAAATCCAGAAGCTCGGGCTGCTGTATCCGTCGGGTGCGCTGTCGTTCGAACAGGTTCACGACGCCGTGCTCAACGTCGCGCGCTACGACGTGTTCAAGCTCAACGAAGCGATGCTTGCGGGCGACGTCGGTCGTCTGTCGCGGATGATCGACGGCCTGAAGGGCGAAGGCGAAGCGGCCGTGCTGGTGCTGTGGGCTGTCGTCGAAGAAGTTCGCACGCTGTTGCGCATCAAGCGCGGTGTCGAGGCGGGCAAGCCGCTGCCGATGCTGCTGCGCGAAAACCGCGTGTGGGGGCCGCGCGAGCGGCTCGTCGGGCCTGCGTTGTCGCGTGTCACCGAGACTTCGCTGGAAAAAGCGCTGGCGCTGGCGGCAAAGCTCGATCGGCAGGTGAAGGGGTTGTCGGGCGGCACGCCGGGCAATCATCGCAATGATCCGCCGCCCGATCCGTGGGCCGGACTGTTCGAACTCGCGATGACCGTTGCCGGTGCATCGGCTTCTCCCGTGCGTGGCGCGCCGACGCGGCCAGCGCCAGCGCGACCGGCGCCAATGCGCCGACCGTCGTAGGCTGTCGCACGCCTGACGGATCTGATCGCTGTAGCGCCTGCCGTATTCAGTCAGACACAGCGAAGCCGCAGATCCGTCATATAAGCCGCGCGGCAGCCCTTCCCCAGCCCGTGACACGGCGCCGCTCGCCCGAGCAGACAACGGTCACACGTCATACAATCGGCGGATCGTTCCGCTTACAGAAACTGTCTGCCGCGTCCATGCACATCGCGGCACAACGGGAATCATCATGGATATCGACCAATACATGACCGACCTCGGCCGCCGCGCGCGTCACGCATCGCGTGCGATGGCGCGGGCGTCGACGGCGGCGAAGAACGCCGCGCTCGAAGCCGTCGCGGTTGCGATCGAACGCGACACGGATGCGCTGAAGGCAGCCAATGCACGCGATCTGGCGCGCGCCCGCGACAAAGGTCACGATGCCGCGTTCATCGATCGCCTGACGCTGTCGGACAAAGCGCTGAAGACGATGGTCGAAGGCTTGCGGCAGGTGGCCACGCTGCCCGATCCGATCGGCGAGATCAGCGGCCTGAAGTATCGGCCGAGCGGCATTCAGGTTGGTCAGATGCGCGTGCCGTTGGGCGTGATCGGCATCATCTACGAGTCGCGGCCGAATGTGACCATTGATGCGGCGGCGCTGTGTCTCAAGTCCGGCAACGCGACCATTCTGCGCGGCGGCTCGGAAGCGCTCGAATGCAACACGGCGCTGGCGAAGCTGATCGGCGAAGGGCTCGAAAAAGCGGGCTTGCCGCAGGACGCGGTGCAGGTCGTCGCGACGTCCGATCGCGCGGCAGTCGGCAAACTCATCACGATGACCGAATACGTCGACGTGATCGTGCCGCGCGGCGGCAAGAGCCTGATCGCGCGCCTGATCGAAGAAGGCCGCGTGCCGATGATCAAGCACCTCGATGGCATTTGTCACGTGTATGTCGACGATCGCGCGGACATCGCCAAGGCACTGACCGTGTGCGACAACGCGAAGACGCATCGCTACGGCACGTGCAACACGATGGAAACGCTGCTGGTCGCGCGCGGCATCGCGGCAGAAGTGCTGCCGGCGCTCGGCAAGCTGTATCGCGGCAAGGATGTGGAACTGCGCGTCGATCCCGCGGCGCGCAAGGTGCTCGAAGCGGCAGGCGTCGCTCCGCTCGTCGATGCAACCGAAGAAGACTGGCGCACCGAATATCTCGCGCCTGTGCTGGCGATCAAGCTCGTAGATGGCGTCGACGAAGCGATCGAACACATCAACGAATACGGCTCGCACCACACGGACGCGATCGTCACCGAAGACCACGACCGCGCGATGCGCTTCCTGCGCGAAGTGGATTCGGCGAGCGTGATGGTCAACGCATCGACGCGCTTTGCCGACGGTTTCGAGTTTGGTCTCGGCGCGGAGATCGGCATCTCGAACGACAAGTTGCATGCCCGCGGGCCGGTCGGGCTGGAAGGGTTGACGTCGATGAAGTACGTCGTGCTGGGGCACGGCGAAGGCCGTCAATAATTTCGATCACCGAAACAAATACAAGGATTGATGCCGATGTTGTGGATCAAGACGTTTCACATCGTTCTGGTGGCTTCATGGTTCGCGGGGCTTTTTTATCTGCCGCGAATCTACGTGAATCTCGCGATGGAGACCGATCCGAACGCGGTAAAGCGTCTGCTGATCATGGCGCGCAAGCTGTTTCGCTTCATGACGTTCATTGCGGTGCCGGCGCTGGCGTGCGGGTTGTGGCTGTGGCTTTACGTCGGCATTGGCAGTGGACAGGGCTGGATTCACGCGAAGGTCGGCGTGGTGGTGCTGCTGATCATCTATCACGCGTACTGCGGCGTGCTGCTGCGGACGTTCGAGCGCGGTGAGAACAGGCGCTCGCACAAGTGGTATCGGATGTTCAATGAACTTCCCGTGCTGGGGATGCTGGCGGCGGTGGCGTTGGTGGTGATCAAGCCATTTTAGTTTTCGATCTGATACGTTCGGGAAATTCATTCAGAAGCCCGGTTTGCTGGTAACAGCAAACCGGGCTTTTTGCTTTTCCGCGAGCGTCGAGCGATACGGGCTACCTCGATATTCGTCTTTCTGACGCGCCGGAAATTGCATCAAATGACCGAGCTGCTCGAATCTTCACGGCCGACGAGTGAGCATCGAATAAAAGGGACATACCCCGTAACTGCGACTTCGGTACAGGGCGCGTTTCCTGCGACCCGATCACCTCAACCGCCGTATCGCCCGACGCTCGCCGACGCCCGGTCTTATTACAGCCGCCTTAAATCTTAAGCTTCGCCGATTAAAAAAACCGTGCCGTTCTTTCTACGCATGCGTTATCAGCCTGCTTTAGGAGTCGTCCGATTTAGCCCCTTGTTGTATCGCAATAAAGTGCACACACGGTAGGTAGAAAAGGCAAGGTCTTAATAGTTCTTAGACGGCCCATCTCAAAAACCGGCTCCGGCGGCGGAATAGCCGGATCAGCGGTCAGGGTTCTTCGGAGCCGGTCTTAACACTTGATTTTCGCGTGAGCGCCGCATTCGCCTGGTGGATGCGAGAGGCATCTCATTGCCGGGCTGGAACAACCTCTTCCGTGCTGGCGACATCTCAATATTTTTAGGAATACTTATGAATAAGACGTATCGGTCAATCTGGAATCAATCAACCGGGACGTGGGTTGCGGCGCAAGAGAACGCAAAGGGGCGTGGTAAATCTGTCTCCAGTGGCAAGCTGCTCGCGGGCGCGATTGCGCTGGCTGGTGTCGTCTTGCTCCCGGAAGCTGCTGTTGCCAACACGGGCAATGGCATCATGATGGGCGCTTGCGAAACGACCGACACATCGCAGTCGTCTATCGCAATTGGTAGCAACAACGGGCAATCGCAATATTGCACGACAGCTTCCGGCAACAGTTCAATTGCGATTGGCGGCAGCGCAAATGCCGGCGGGGCTGGGTCTGGAACGGCATGGAACGGGCAAACATACGGCAACTTTGACCAAATCGCGTTTGGTATTCGGAGCGTTGCTAATGGTGGTGCCGCAGCCGCATTCGGAACGGATTCACGTGCTGGGGGTGTGCGGGCAACCGCGATAGGTTACAGCGCGACTGCAAACGCGAACTCGGCGGCGGCTTTCGGTGACGCTTCGTTAGCAACGATGTTTGGCGCGACTGCCATCGGTACATCGGCGACGGCCTCTGCAACGGCTGCCGTTGCACTGGGTGCAGGTGCAACCGCAACCAACTCCAACTCCGTTGCACTGGGCGCGAACTCGGTGGCGAACTCGGGGACGCTGTTTTTAGGGGGGTTCCAGCCAGTTGGCGGCACGGCGATCTCGGCCTCGACGGCAGCGGGTGGCGAAGTGTCGGTGGGCACGGCGAGCGCAGAGCGTCGCATCACAAACGTGGCAGCGGGCCTCACAGCGACGGACGCGGTGAACCTGAGCCAGCTGATGTCGGAAGATGCGAAGGTCAACAACATTTCGAACAACCTGAGCAGCCTGTCGAACACCGTGAACAACATCAACACGGGGACGGGTGGTGGCATCAAGTACTTCCACGCGAACTCGATGCTGGCGGACTCGGTAGCAGCGGGCACTGACTCGGTGGCGATCGGTGGTGCGGCGAGCGCAGCAACGGCGAACTCGGTAGCACTGGGCGCGAACTCGGTGGCGAAGTCGGGGACGCTGTTTTTAGGGGGGTTCCAGCCAGTTGGCGGCACGGCGATCTCGGCCTCGACGGCAGCGGGTGGCGAAGTGTCGGTGGGCACGGCGAGCGCAGAGCGTCGCATCACAAACGTGGCAGCGGGCCTCACAGCGACGGACGCGGTGAACCTGAGCCAGCTGATGTCGGAAGATGCGAAGGTCAACAACATTTCGAACAACCTGAGCAGCCTGTCGAACACCGTGAACAACATCAACACGGGGACGGGCAACATCACGAACATCAGCAACACCGTCAACAACATCACCAACGGTGGCGGCATCAAGTACTTCCACGCGAACTCGACGCTGGCGGACTCGGTGGCATCGGGTACGGAGTCGGTAGCGATTGGCGGCAACGCAAGCGCGACGACGGCGAACTCGGTGGCGCTGGGCTCGAACTCGGTGGCGAACTCGACGACGCTGGCATCGGCAGGCTTCGCGCCGGTTGGTGGTACGGCGATCTCGGCATCGACGGCAGCAGGTGAAGTGTCGGTGGGCAAGGCAGGCGCAGAGCGCCGCATCACGAACGTGGCAGCAGGGTATGCCGCGACGGATGCGGTGAACGTGAGCCAGCTGATGTCGGAAGATGCGAAGGTCAATAACGTTTCGAACAACGTGTCGAACCTGAGCAACACCGTCAACAACATTGGCGGCAACATCAGCAACATCAACAACCAGGTTACGAACATCGTCAACGGTGGCGGCATCAAGTACTTCCACGCGAACTCGACGCTGGCGGACTCGGTAGCTTCGGGTGCGGAGTCGGTGGCGATTGGCGGCAATGCGCAGGCGACGGCGGCGAACTCGGTGGCGCTGGGTGCGAACTCGACGACGACGGCGAACCTGTCGGCGGCGGCGTACAACCCGGGCACGGGCACGCTGTCGGGTACGGCACCGGCGGGTGAAGTGTCGGTTGGCAAGGCGGGCGCGGAGCGCCGCATCACGAACGTGGCGGCAGGTTCTGCGGCGACGGACGCGGTGAACGTGAGCCAGTTGCAGTCGGCGATCATCGGCAGCACGGCCAATGCGGTTGCGTACGATGACGGCACGAAGGGCACGGTCACGCTGAAGGGTGCGGGCGGCACGAAGATCACCAACCTGACGGCTGGCAATCTGAGCGCGACGAGCACGGACGCGGTGAATGGCTCGCAGCTGTACCAGACGAACCAGAACGTGTCGAACCTGAGCAACAACGTTGCAAACATCGCAGGGAACGTCAACAGCATCAACAACCAGGTGACGAACATCGTCAACGGTGGCGGCATCAAGTACTTCCACGCGAATTCGACGCTGG
>NZ_JAGUUD010000144.1:0-17338 GCF_020177535.1 Paraburkholderia sp. XV
CCATGAAGTTCACGTTGTCAGTCAGATCCTTCCACGTACCCGCGACGCCCTGCACATCGGCCTGCCCGCCGAGCTTGCCCTCCGTGCCTACTTCACGCGCAACGCGTGTCACTTCTGAAGCGAATGAACCAAGCTGATCGACCATCGTGTTGATCGTGTTCTTCAGTTCGAGAATTTCGCCTTTCACGTCCACCGTGATCTTCTTGGACAGGTCGCCCGCCGCCACCGCTTTCGTCACGTCGGCGATGTTGCGCACCTGGCTCGTCAGATTGCCCGCCATGAAGTTCACGTTGTCAGTCAGATCCTTCCACGTACCCGCGACGCCCTGCACGTCGGCCTGCCCGCCGAGCTTGCCCTCCGTGCCCACTTCGCGCGCGACGCGCGTCACTTCCGATGCGAACGACCGCAACTGATCGACCATGGTGTTGATGGTGTTCTTCAGTTCAAGGATTTCGCCCTTCACGTCCACCGTGATCTTCTTCGACAGGTCGCCAGCCGCAACCGCCGTCGTGACGTCCGCGATGTTGCGGACCTGGGCGGTGAGATTGCTGCCCATGGAATTGACCGAGTCGGTCAGATCCTTCCATGTGCCCGCGACGCCCTGCACATCGGCCTGCCCGCCGAGCTTGCCTTCCGTGCCCACTTCGCGAGCAACGCGCGTCACTTCTGACGCGAACGAGCTGAGCTGATCCACCATCGTATTGATCGTGTTCTTCAGCTCGAGAATTTCTCCCTTGACGTCTACGGTGATCTTCTTGGACAGGTCGCCTGCCGCCACGGCTGTCGTGACTTCTGCGATATTGCGCACCTGTGCGGTCAGATTGCTGCCCATCGAGTTCACCGAGTCGGTCAGGTCTTTCCATGTACCCGCGACGCCCTGCACATCGGCCTGTCCGCCGAGTTTCCCTTCCGTGCCGACTTCGCGCGCGACGCGCGTCACTTCCGATGCGAACGAGCGTAACTGGTCGACCATGGTGTTGATGGTGTTCTTCAGTTCAAGGATTTCGCCCTTCACATCGACAGTGATCTTCTTCGACAGATCGCCCGCTGCAACGGCCGTCGTCACGTCCGCGATGTTGCGCACCTGCCCCGTCAGGTTACTGCCCATCGAGTTCACCGAGTCGGTCAGGTCTTTCCACGTACCCGCAACGCCCTGCACATCGGCCTGGCCGCCGAGCTTGCCTTCCGTGCCGACTTCACGCGCGACGCGTGTCACTTCCGATGCGAACGAGCGCAACTGGTCGACCATCGTGTTGATCGTATTCTTCAGTTCGAGAATTTCGCCCTTCACATCGACGGTGATCTTCTTCGACAGGTCGCCCGCTGCCACGGCCTTCGTCACTTCGGCAATGTTGCGCACCTGGCTCGTCAGATTGCCTGCCATGAAGTTCACGTTGTCGGTCAGATCCTTCCATGTGCCCGCGACGCCCCGCACGTCCGCCTGCCCGCCGAGCTTGCCCTCCGTGCCGACTTCACGCGCGACGCGTGTCACTTCGGACGCGAACGAGCGCAACTGGTCGACCATCGTGTTGATGGTGTTCTTCAGTTCGAGAATCTCACCCTTCACGTCCACCGTGATCTTCTTCGACAGATCACCGGCCGCGACGGCCTTCGTCACCTCGGCGATGTTGCGGACCTGGCTGGTCAGATTGCCTGCCATCGAGTTGACCGAGTCGGTCAGGTCCTTCCATGTGCCCGCGACACCCTGCACATCGGCCTGGCCGCCGAGCTTGCCCTCCGTGCCGACTTCGCGGGCGACACGCGTGACTTCGACGGCGAACGTGCCGAGCTGGTCCACCATTGTGTTGATCGTCTTCGCGGTGCGCAGAAACTCGCCCTGCAACGCTCTGCCTTCCGCTTCGAGCGCCATGCTCTTCGACAGGTCGCCTTGCGCAACCGCGCCGATCACGCGCGCCACCTCGCTGGTCGGATGAACCAGATCGGCTATCAGCGAATTGACCGCGTCTATAGACTCGCTCCAGAAGCCCCTTGCGTAGGGCAGCGCCGCGCGCTCCTTCAGACGGCCTTCCTTGCCGACTACGCGGCTAAGCCGTCCCAGTTCCTCGGACATCCGCAGGTTCTGCTCGACCACCTCGTTGAATACTTGCGCGAGCTTCCCATGTACGCCCGTCCAGTCCAGCGGAAGTGTCGCGGGTTGCCCTTTCTGCAGCGCGATCAACGCCGACAGTATCGTCTTCGTGCAGTCGTGTCCCGTCCTGACTGTTTCGACGAGTGCGTTGATATGCCCCACGTTGTCGAGCCAGGCACCCGCCAGCGCTTCGCCGCTAACGGCGAATTCCGTCGGCATCGCGCTATTGCCCGACGCGCCTCGCGACACCTGCGCGACCTCATGCGAAATGCGGCCCGTGACAGCGGCCAACATGTTGAACTCTGACGCAACCTTGCCCGCCTCGCCCTCCCACGCATCCGGCAAACGACAGGACATGTCGCCACGCCGCAGCGCGCCAAGCGCAGCAGCCACCTGGACAAATCGATCGTTGGACTGATGCGGTAGCTCGACTGCGGAAGTTTCCATATCTGCCTCATCCGTCACAAATAAGAGGTTTTTACTTGTTGGAGTTCTGCCTGCATGACCCAGCTTTTTTTTGTGCTTCTTCTATTTGTTGGCCGGACAACCATCACGCGGTCGGTCGCAGATTACGGTACCGCGATGGGATAATGCACTGCAAAAAATGACGTGAGCTTATCTGCCAGCAATCGACTGTGCCCGACAACCGCCAGAAAGAGAATCGGTGCATCTACTGTGGAACATGGGGACGACCCAACAGAGCGCAGGCCTCGGTATGTTTTGCCGCGTAGCGCGATGGATGTGTACGTTTTACTTCTCTATAGCCATGCTGCTGAAACCCTGCATGTGCCGAGTGGTAGCGCGCGAAGGTGGCTTGATCTCAAGAACGGTCGTGCGTGCTGAACGGAACGCAAATCGTCGATATCACACGACAGGCGGCTCGATGGCTGCCTTGCAGCTTCTGGTTCTGGGCGGTCTTGCTTCTATTGCCGTCGGAATTGTTCAGCTGGCACGAGGCGATGCTATGGAGGACCTTGGTCGCACTTTGGCGTTGCATTTCGTCTCGTCTGCTTACCGTTTGTCACGAGATAAGAGTCAACGTTAGCGACTCAATGGACGTTTATACAGCCAGCACTGTCCAGCGCAGTGCACTTCCAAGGGAGAAAACCATGAAGAAGATCGTCGCAGCACTCGCATCCGTCCTACTCGTTACCACGGCATTCGCACAGACCCCCGCGCCCTCGGACGCCGGCAAGGCACAAATGAAGGCAAACAGCGAGAAGAGCGAAGCACAGGCTACCGCCAACAAGAAGAAGGCTGAGGCCCAGAGCGACGCCGACAAGGCTCAGGCGACGGCGAACGAGGACAAGGCCTCTGCTCAAGCCGACGCTGACAAAAAGGCCGCGAAGATGGAAAAGGCAACAACACCGAAGGAAGCGTCTGACGCGCGCGGAGACGCCATGAAGGCGCAGGCCCGGGCCGACAAGAAGAAGCACGACGCGCAGGCCAAGGCTGACAAGAAGAAACACGAAGCCGCCCAGGATGCAAATGTGGCCCAAGCGAAGGCCGACAAGAAGAAGGTCGAGGCTCAAGGCGACGCAAACAAAAAGGCCGCCGACGCCAAGGTCGATGCCGCGAAAACGCAGTAAACCCGGCGTTGCCTTAATGACCGGCAGCGGGTCGCACGCTCCACGTACGGTGACCCGTGATCTCTGAGGGCGAGCCTCGATTCTCGCCCTTTTTTTCGCGGAAGCGCACATCCGCGTATTCGTCTCGAGCGGCCGTCGCCACCGGACACGTGCGCCATGGCGACGTGAAGCTGGGCTCCGATTCGCGATCACGCCCTCACCACCATCACGATGAAATCAAAGCGGCATTTCCGGCTTTCACGGGCATTGGCGAGTTTGCCTTGCGGCGTCAAAGCAGATTCCGAACGCAACAAACTAGTGCCCTGCGGCAGCCGACTGTCAGTGAGTGATGCACACATTGCACGCGTGGCTCAGTCGATCGGTTTTGTCAGTTGCCCCGTGAGCCTGGGCGACGCGCATCGGCACGTCATCGTCCAGCCCCGCAAGATCACGATATAGCGGCACGTCATAAAGCGCCTCTTGCAACGCCGGATCTGACAGACCAAAACCACTCCATGAAGTAAATGCGCCGCATCGCCGCAATCGGAATCGACGGGCTTCCAGTCTTACCCCTCTATAAGGACCTCCCCGTTTTTTCAGCTGTGGTTTAGTGAGTCATTCGTTAAGCTCCTGCATTGCCAGTTCGGAGGAGACCAACAGGAACACGGAACAGCGGCCGGGACGGATCGAATCGTTCGCCCCTGGCGAGCACCGCCCAAAGGATGCGTGCGTGCTTGTTGGCCACGGCGACCAGTGTGTTGCTATAGCCCACGCGTGCCTGCAACTGGACGATCCAGCGCGATAGCCGGTCGTTGCGTCGGTTCGCCGTCAGGACCGCGGAGCGTGCGCCCTGAAATAGCAGGGTTCGCAGATAGGCGTCACCTTGATAGTCAATGCGCGATGTACCGACCTCGTCAGCTTTTTCAGCCAGGCTGTCGCCAATTGACGAAGTTAAAAGGTTAAGCATTCGGCATTCGTCTAGTAGCATGACGTCGAAAGGTTCTTGTCTGAATCCGCTTGCACGTAATTCGTTCTTTCGATCTCAGTTGCGATACCTGCCTCAAGCACCAAAACAAAGGCGCCGGGAAACATCGTTTCCATGTACGCATCACCGAGCGTACGCATTAGCGCCCCGAACAAGTGGAGGAATCATGTCGTATCGAATCAATCGGAGAGCGTTTCTAGGCGGGGCTGCATCGGCCATTACGTGGGCTACATTACCCTTTTACGCACGCGCTGCCACCACGACTAACCTGATTCGTGTCGAATGGCAGACATTCGTAACGACACCGCATTACGCGCCGTTTCTCAACGCAGTCCGGACCATGCAGGCGAATACGAACGCGGCGGACCCGAATTCCTGGCAATACTGGACTAACGTTCACGCCAATTATTGTCCGCACAAGCAGCCGTACTTTCTCGCGTGGCATCGCGGTTATCTGTATTACCTCGAGCGCCAGATAAGGCTCGTTTCGGGCGATGTGGGCTTTACTCTGCCATATTGGGACTGGTTCACGAATCCACATGTGCCCGCCGAATTCACGGATCAGGCGAGTGGCAATCCGCTTTACTGTCCTCGCCTGAACACCAATGTCTATAACGCGCTCGATCTTTCACCCTGGGCATCCAGTACCGTGAATTTCCAGCGCGGCACTGTCAACTCGTTCGAAGAAAAGTTCGAGACGGCGCCGCACAACCCGGTGCACAACATCATTGGCAATGCGATGGCCACAATGCAGTCGCCTCGCGATCCGATCTTTTATCTGCATCACGCGAACGTCGACCGTCTGTGGCATGCATGGGCGCTCCCCGACGGTCGAACGATGCCCGTGCCAAGCGATCCGTACTGGGCGGGCACGTTCACTTACGCAACCGGCCTGACGATCCTCAAGGAGCAGACCTACTCGGCACGTACCCGTCTGGGTTACGACTACGACAGAGCGTCGCGTCCGACGACCATGCCGCCGCAGGCACAGGTGGGGCGCATCATTCGCGTGCAGGCAAGCATTGGCCTTTCGCGCAGTCGCCCGGCAACCGGCTCCTTCCCCGCCACGGCTGCTCGCAACATCGACACGGGCGTGCGCTCGATCGGCGGCGTGAAAGGCGTCACGCTGCGCGAACAGTCGACGACGGCGCGCGTCACCGGCGAGGCCGCATCGACGGCGCCTGTTCAGCAGCTGCTATCCGCCACAGCCGCGCCGCTCGCGGCCGCTGAACACGGCGATCGCTCCTCGGCTGCGTCTGTCAACGGAGCAGCAGCCGGACGATACCGTTCGGTGCGGATCGTGTTCGACGACATCTCGTTGACGCAAGCGGGCGCGGCGGGCGGCTATTACTACAACGTCTATCTGAATCTGCCCGACAGGTTCGACACCGATACGGCGCGCCAGCAAAACCTTCTAGGCACGTTCGGCGCGTTCGAAATCGCCGGGGCATCGCATCACGGCATGGTCATGCTCGACTATCCCGCCACGGCTTCGTTGCTGAAGTCGGGAAACGGCGCGTCGCGCGACTACTACGTGACGCTCGAACGGGTCAACGGGCCGAATGCGCCCCAAGGGGCCGTGATCAGCGTCGGCGAGATCCGCGTCGAGCTGTCCACTGAACCGGCTTACATTGTGTCTCCTGCGCGCAGCCGCGCGCCTACGGACGCACCGTATTGATGGAGATTATGGAGGCCACACCAATGTCCCGTAGGCTACGACATTCGAGCGATGTTCTCGCTTATCCGCGCGCCGACGCGATGCGGTCGGGAGGAGCCGAAACAGCTAGCGCTGTCGATGGAATAGCGAACCGTGCGGCCTGGCGCCTGAAAGAGCAGATGAAGACGTTATTGCCCGATCAGCTTTTTCTCTCGCTATTGCATCGGAAACTCGTGGGCCGCTACCCCAACCTTCGACGGCCGCGCACGTTCAACGAACATATTCTCATGCGGAGCCTTAAGCCCGATCCGCGCTATGCCGCCTTGACCGACAAGATCGCTGTGCGCGATTACGTCGCGCGCACGCTCGGCGAGTCTTATCTTATCCCGCTGATTGCGGTTCCAGGCGAATTCACTCGCGAGGTTTTCAACTCCCTGCCGCAATCGTTCGTCATGAAGGCAAATCACGGCAGCACGTTCGTCGAAATCGTGCGCGACAAATCGGAGGTGACGTACGAACACCTGGCGGGTCTCGCAGACCGCTGGCTGACAACGGAGTTCTACCATGTGTCGCGCGAGCGCCATTACAAGGAAATCCAGCCGAGACTGTTCTTCGAAAAACTGCTGCTCGACAGGTCGGGCCAGGTGCCCGCCGATTACAAGGTACATGTCTTCCGACGCAAGGGCATGCGTCCCGTGATGTACATCGTGCAGATCTCCGACCGCTTCGGCCCGTTTCCGCGTGGCAACGTGTATGACGTCGACTGGAATTATCTCGACGTCACGATTGGAGACTATGCGCGCAGCGCGACACCCGAACCGCCGCCGCCCAACCTGTCCGAGATCCTTGTAGCAGCGGACAAACTCTCGCGGGATTTCGATTACGTGCGCGTCGATCTCTATGCCCCGGATAATGCGCTGTTTTTTGGCGAACTGACTTTCACACCTGGCGCGGGGGTCGTACCGATGTTTCCCGATCAGGTCGATTTCGCGTGGGGCGAACTCATGAACGCATGTTCATGAGTCCAGTACGAGAATTTTACGATCCCGCCAGCAGCCGAACTTAACGCGCATGCCGCCGGCCTCCCATACCTCGGCTACGTCCTTGGAACTTCGCAGAACGGCGTGCTGCTCTCGCGCCACGGTGCAGTGCCGGTACGCGTGCCTGACGCCAACCGGTTTGCCGCGCACAAGCTGCTCGCCTCCCAGTTGCGCACGAACGACAGCACGAAGTCCATCGAGGATCTGCAGCAGGCTGCCGTTGTCATCGGCTTTCCAGGTGAGCATCATCCGGGCAGTATTGAGGAGGCGTGCGAAGCGTTCCCAACCAGTGCGCGCAATCGCGTCAAGCGTGCCGTCGCGCCGCTCGTCGACATCAAGGAAGCCGTTGGTTCTGAGGCGCCTCGACAGGACGACGCGAGCATGCCACCAGACAACGCGAAGCGCGTTCTGGAAGGCGCGCGACATCTGTCGCCGATGCTCGGTAACCGGATGGTTGCGGCGCGCCTGGACGGCTCCGCTGTCGTGATCCGCGAACTCATGCTCGAAGACCTGAAGCTTGACGCGGAAGGACTCACGGAACGAGTATCCGAATGTGCGCGGGATTCGTCAGTGTCTCCCGAATAAGAACGATCAACGCCGTGGGGTCTGATGTGTGGCCACACCAAAGGCTGACGTTGAGGCCGCAAGCAGCGAGTACCACACGACGTGGCCGGGCGCCGTGCACACGTATCAACTTCACGTTGCTATTTTTTCGGCGGATATGTAGCTGCAATATCTTCGAGGCGATGTGACAGTTGCGCGAGCCACTGACGCCGTTCTCTGTCGTAGGTATGTCGGTTATAGACGCCGATTATTCCGGGCTGAACATGACCAAGCACTGCCTCGGTGATTTCGTTCGGATAACCAAGCGTTGCAAGCAGCGTGCGTGTTGTCTGTCGAAGATCGTGGGCGGACCAATGAGTCACGGGCAACCGCGGACGATCATGGTTCGGTGCAATTTTGCAGTAAGGCTGATGATAATAGATGCCGTGCTGGACCACCGGTCTGATCCATCGCTTCCCCACGCGACGAACGAAACAGTACCGTCCCTTTGGCCTGATCGAGGCGTCGCCGCACAATTACTTCTGCGCGGCCCACGAGCGGCACGCGCAGATCCGTTGCTTTCTCGTTATGAAGCCCCTTCGTCTTTCGTTTGGGAATCGTCCACCAAAGACCATCGCTTTCGTCGGCGATCTCGGTTGCTCTCCATAGCGACAATCTCCCCCCTCGTGAAACCTACGCCGGGATCACGAGTTCAGACGTATGGAGACAAGCGTCATTGTGCCGACCCGGACGGCCAACGTCGACAGTTTCCATTTTATTTTCAATCACTTGCGGATTATTTTAGCTTTCTCTGAAAGACGACAGACAGATCGGGAATTATCACTATTCGTTTTCCTCGAAGTAATGCCCGAACTTCACCTGCTTGGTGCGGATATAGCGCTCGTTTTCTTCGCGCATCGGAATGGCGAGTGCGACACGTTCGCAAACGGGAATACCGTGCTTCGACAGCGAGTCGAACTTCTTCGGGTTGTTGCTCATCAGTCGCACCGACGTCACCTTCAGCAGGCGCAGAATCGCGGCCGCCGAATCGTACTCGCGCGAGTCGTCGGGCAGGCCGAGATCGAGATTCGCCTCGACGGTGTCGCGGCCCTGCTGCTGCAGCGCATACGCGCGGATCTTGTTCGACAGGCCGATGCCGCGCCCTTCGTGGCCACGCAGATACAGCAGCACGCCACAGCCCTCCGCCGCGATGTAGCGCAGCGCGAGGTCCAGTTGCTCGCCGCAGTCGCAACGGTATGAACCGAGCACGTCGCCCGTCAGACACTCCGAATGCAGGCGCGTGAGCACCGACTGTTTATTCTCGACATCGCCCATCACGAGCGCGAAATGCTCGGCGCCCGAGTCGTTCACGCGGAACACATAAGATTCGAAGGTGCCGTAGCGGGTGGGAAGCGTGGCGCAGGCGTCGAGTGTGACGCATTCGCCGGTGATTGCGCCGTCAGCGAGCGACGGATCGTGAGACATGGGCATGGCGTTAGCGGAATTGCGGACATGAACCCGTGAGCTACCGGGGATAAAGTACAGAAGCGGAGTTTACCGCTAAACGTCGAATTGTACCTGGCAGCCGCTCTGCGCTGGTGCGCGGGCAGCCCCATACGGACCATCTCGGCGGACCATCGCGGTGCATCACTGCGCGCATGCGCGACGAGAAACGCAGCATGCTCATTGCCGCAAATCGCATGACATGCGTGATGGTTCCCACGAAACCAGGCGAAGCGAGCGTCGCCGCGCGCGTTGTCGACGCCTATACTTGATTTGCGCCTGTTCTGCGCTTGACGTGCCTCTCCTTCACCCCAGCGCGCCGTGGCCAGGCGTGCTGCACTGCAAACGGAGCCGCTCCATGACTAGCGTCGCACAAGTCCTCAAATCGAAGCCGACTCAAGAGGTCCACACGATCGAGGCATCCGATTCCGTCTACAACGCCATCAAGCTGATGGCCGAAAAACAGATCGGTGCATTGATCGTCAAGGAAAACGGGGCGATCGCGGGGATCGTCACCGAACGCGACTATGCGCGCAAGATCGTGCTGATGGATCGCTCGTCGAAGACGACGCCCGTGCGCGACATCATGAGCAGCGCCGTGCGCTTCGTGCGCCCGGACCAGACCACGGACGAATGCATGGCGTTGATGACCGAGCGCCGCATGCGTCACCTGCCTGTGCTCGACAACGAAGAACAGTTGATCGGCATGGTGTCGATCGGCGACCTCGTGAAAACCATCATCGCCGAGCAGCAGTTCACCATCCAGCAGCTCGAGCATTACATCCATAGCAGCTGAGCGTCGCGCCGCTGCAATGGCGTTTTCGCCGCTGCGCCTGCGGTGCGCCCTGCTGCGCCTGCCGCGAGAGCCAGCAAAAAAAGCCCAATCCGCGAGGTTGGGCTAAGCCACCTTACGGCGGCGGAGGTTCATGCTTTCTTGGACGGACGCGCGACGACCGTGCCCGGACACCGCCACGCCGCCGTCGATATTCTGGTTGCGCGCCTCACGTCTGCAGTGAAGGCGCGCACGCCGGACCGATGCAGCCGTCCGGCTTGCACTCCGGAATCAATGACCGAAGTAGACGTCTTGCGCCGGGCTCAGCGTTTTGGCCGCGCCCGATTGCGACGAACCGTTCGTCGACGCCCCGTAGCCCGTGTCGGCGACAGGCGCTTGCGCAACCGCACCGTTTTGCGCCTGAACGCGTGCTTCGGCAGCCTGGATGTCGGCCGGATAGGTCGAATCGACAGCCGTTGCCGGGTTGTAGCCCGCTTTTTCCAGCTGGACCAGTTCGGCGCGGACTTGCGCGCGGGTCACGGGCTGGTTCGACTGAGCGAACGAGACGGCGGGGATGGCGAGAACAGCAGCGATGGCGACAGCCTTGATCAGCGATTTCATGGTAACTACCTCCGAAAGTTGTTTTGTCAGCCGCTTCACACAACCGTGTGTGAAGCCAGTGAGAACAGTGTAGCCATCGGCACACCAAGGGAAAACCCCTATTCCGGAGATACTTAATTGCACTGAGTGAAAGAGTCCGCGCGCTTTGCAAGCCGGATGTCAATTGGCGCGCGGCGAGGCGTAATAATGTCGGGGCGGATCGGCGCATCTCAATATGTGGCAAACGCGACGGATGCCACACGCATGAACGGGTTCGACGCTGCGCTCCAGGACTCGTCGCAGCACGTGACCTCACGCGGGCGGCAGCGTTTCTGCCGACAGCAACCTGCGCGGCCCGCTGACGAACGGGCTACCCGGCACATAGAAGCGCAGCAGCCGATGCGTTTCCCGCGCGATCCCGATGCGCGTCGTCACGGCGATCGGCGTGTGCGCGTTGCCCGCCGCGCCGAGCCATAGCCCGCGCCCGGTGCAAAGGTCGGCGCCGTCGAAGCTCAGATCGATGCCCAGCGCGAGCGCCAGCCGTCCCGGGCCACGCGCCAGATCGCGCAGCTTTGCGTCCGGCCGGCGCGCCTGCATCTGTTCGATGCCCTCGACCGGCTCGAGCGCGCGAATCAACGCGGCAGCGCCCGTGCCTTCCCGCTCACTGACCACGTTGATCACGTTGTAGATGCCGTACGTGAGCCGCACATAAGCATGCCCGTGTTCGAGGAACATCGAGCCGTTGTAAGCACGCCGCCCCGGATACGCATGATTGGTCGAGTCGCCGATGGGATACGCCTCGGTCTCGACGATCCGCCCCGCTGCCCGCCCCTCGTCCAGGTCGTGGGCCAGGTATTTACCCAGCAGGAAGCGCGCGAGGTCAACCGTATCGATGGGGAGATCGTTGCGGTGTAGAGGACAGAGGGAAAGCGTCGTCTTCTTCATGCGATGATGCGCCGGAATGAACTGTGGCCGTCGGCGTGAGCCACGCAGTTTGCAGCATGATGACGCGCAGTGCGGTTCGATGCACGGCGCAAGCCGGATGGCTCGGGCGGCATCGATCCGTTGTAGCAATGCCGCATCCGGCGGCCCCTTATCTTCACCATGGAACCAATTGAGGTATCGTTACTGTCCGGCTAGCCGCATCGGCGACCCAGGCAGGCCCGTCCGGTCGGCCAGCCGCGCGGCGCATGGACAACCCGCAACCGTTTTCATCCCGAAGCAAAGAAGTGGTAGTGCAGTGGTATCACGCGTGAAGAGCCCGCTAGCCGGGCGCGTTTCAGGCGCGACACCGTCGCAAATCATGACAACAGGAGAAAGTGAATGAAGGCGATTCAGGCAATCAAGATGGCAGCTGGCGCATTTGTGGTGCTCGCGTCGATCAACGCATACGCGCAGGCAAGCGATGCCGACATGACGGCTCAACCGAGCGCCAAGCAAACCGCAAAGGCAGCCAAGTCGGCTGACCGCGCGCTGGCGCGCAAGGTTCGCGGCGCACTGGCGAAGGCAAAGGACCTCAGCGTCGCCAACATCACGGTTCGCGCACGTAGCGGTGCTGTGACGCTGCAGGGCTCGGTGCCGGAGCAGCCGCAAGTCGACAAGGCGACGGAAGTCGCGCAAGGCGTGGCAGGCGTGACGTCGGTGAAGAACGCACTGACGATCCGCCCGGTCGGCCAGTAAACCGCGCATCGCCTGCTGGCGCCCGCACGCGGGCGCCAGGTTGGACAACGCACCGCTCTTCGTCGCGAAGAGCGGTGTTTTTCTTTGCAACGCGCATTTTTGTCGTGCCGTCACACCGCCTGTACGACCGGCTGGTTTAATCTCACGGCTAGGCGAGCCGCCCGCAAGCCGATGTAGCGGCGTCCTGTCGCGAACCACACACCAACAACAACTGACGGACTGATCACATGGCATCGACATCGCCCGTATTGCCCCGCTGGACGATCGCAGCCCCCTTGCTCGCGTGGATCGTGCTGGGCGCCGCCTACGCGCTGCCCGGCAACGGGCTGCTGACCGCCGTTGCCGCGCTTGCGCTGGCGGGCTCGGTGTTCGCGGGCGTGCATCACGCCGAAGTGGTCGCGCATCGCGTCGGCGAGCCGTTCGGCACGCTCGTGCTGGCCGTGGCCGTGACGGTGATCGAAGTGGCGCTGATCGTATCGGTGATGCTGTCGGCGGGGCCGGAAAAGGCGGGGCTGGCGCGCGACACCGTGTTCGCCGCCGTCATGATCGTGTGCAACGGGATTGTCGGGATCTGTCTGCTGGTGGGTGGATTGCGCCATCGCGAGCAGGACTTCCAGCTCCGTGGCGCCAACGCGGCGCTGGCCGTGCTGGCGTCGCTCTCCGTGCTGTCGCTGGTGATGCCCAACTACACGAGTGTCAAGCTCGGCCCCGCGCTCAGCGACTCGCAGCTGGCGTTCGCGGGGGTGTCGTCGCTGGTGCTGTATGGCGTGTTCGTATTCGTGCAGACCGTGCGTCACCGCGACTATTTTCTCGCCGACGCCCATGCCGCCAACGAAGACGCGCACGCTGCCCCGCCCAGTTCGCGCGTCGCATTGACGAGCGGCGCGTTGCTGGTGGTGAGTCTCGTCGCCGTCGTGCTACTCGCGAAGGTGCTGTCGCCCGTCGTCGAGCGCGCGGTGCTCGAAGCAGGCGCGCCTGAAGCCGTGGTCGGCATCGTGATCGCGGCGCTCGTGCTGCTGCCCGAAGGACTCGCCGCCGTGCGCGCGGCGCGCGCCGACCGTCTGCAGACCAGTCTCAACCTCGCGCTCGGCTCGGCGCTCGCGAGCATCGGCTTGACGATTCCGACCGTCGCGCTGGTATTCATCTGGACGGGCCGTCCGCTCGTGCTCGGCATCGACGGCAAGGACACGGTGCTGCTCACGCTGACGTTGCTGATCAGCGCGATGACGCTCGGCACCGGGCGCACCACGATCCTGCAAGGTGCCGTGCACCTGTCGCTGTTCGCCGCGTATCTGTTTCTCTCGTTCGCGCCCTGAGCGCCGTTCACTGCGCCCAGTGCCGGTCGATCCAGTCGCGGAACAGATTGACCTTCTGCTGATGCGCGACGCTGTCCGGGTACACGAAGTAGTAGCGCGCGCCCGTCGTGAGCACGGCCTCGAACGGCCGCACGAGCCGTTGCGCGGCGACGTCCTCGTCGATCAGCGCAAGATCGCTGATCGCCACGCCGAAGCCCTGGAGCGCTGCGTTCGTGGCGAGATCGAGCGTATCGAAGCTGGGACCGTGATTCGCGTCGACATCGCGCGCTTCCACGTATTCAAGCCACATTTTCCAGTCGCGATGATCGCGCGTAGGGTGCAGCAGCGTGTGGCGCGAAAGGTCGGCGGCCTTGCCGAGCGGCTTGTCGTGCAGCAACTGGGGCGCGCAGACGGGCGTAAGGCGTTCCTCGAAGAGCGGCACCGCCTGCACATCCGCGCCCGCTGACGTGCCATAGACGATCGCGGCATCGAACGGTTCGACCTGAAAGTCGACATCGTGCTGCCAGGTCGTCGTGATCTGCACGTGCAGATCAGGATATTCCGCCTGGAACTGCATGATCTTGGGCAGTATCCAGCGCATCACGCAGGTCGGCACCTTGAGCGCGAGATCGGTGCGCTGGCGCGTGAGGCGCAGCGAAATCTCTTCGATGCGCGCAAAGCTCTCCTTGACGGCGGGCAGCAGCAATTCGCCTTCCGCGGTCAGCGTGAGGCCCTTCGCGTGGCGCTTGAAGAGCGGGAACTGGTAGTAGTCCTCGAGCGCGAGAATCTGCCGGCTCACGGCGCCTTGTGTCAGGCACAGATGCTCCGCCGCGCGCGTGAAGCTGCGATGGCGCGCCACGGTCTCGAAGATCTGCAAGGCATTCAGGGGCGGAAGTCGTCGCATGGGGGAGGATCGCATCAGGAAAATTCATCGCGCGTGCCGCTTTGCTCTCGGTCACACGCGTGACAATCCCAAAGCATACGCGATCCAAAATTCCGCGGATCGTGCCGTCATGCGCCAGACTCATGCGCGATCGTGGCCGGGAGAACCCTTACGGCATGAGCGTAACGCATGGCTTCCATGCGCAGATTTCGGTTGTTCCAGGTTTTTTGCATACCTAGAGTGGCTTTCATCACTGTCTCAACATTCAAAAAGGACGCACCCATGACCACCGCCGCTCTCCTCCGTCGCCGCTTCTGCAAAGGGTTCGCCTCGCTCGCCTTCGCGGGCGTCGCGCTGTCGGCGTTCGCGCCGCTCGCGCACGCGGACGCGCTCGACACGATCACGAAGGCGGGCGTCGTGCGCGTCGGCGTGTTCATGGACTATCCGCCGTTCGGCTCGATTGGCCCGGACATGAAGCCGCAAGGCTATGACATCGACGTCGCGAACCTGATCGGCAAGTCGCTCGGCGTGAAGGTGGAACTGGTGGCCGTGACGGGCGACAACCGCATGGCCTACCTCGCCGACCACAAGGCGGACATGCTGCTCTCCGTCGGCCAGACGCCCGAGCGCGAGAAGGTGATCGATTTCTCGCAGCCTTATGCGCCCTACTACCTTGCCGTGTTCGGCCCGAAGTCGCTGAAGGTGAAGGACGCGAACGATCTCGCGGGCAAGAGCATTTCCGTTGCGCGCGGCACGCTGGAGGACCTGAGCGTGACGAAGATCGCGCCGCCGTCGGCGAACATCAAACGGTTCGATGATCCGAACGGCGCTATTTCTGCATTTCTTTCTGGTCAGGTACAGTTGATGGTCGTCGGTAACGATGTGGGCGCGACGATCCTCGCGCGCCATCCCGCCAATGACCCGGAGCAGAAGTTCTCGCTGTTCAGTTCGCCCGATCACGTCGGCCTGAACAAGAACGAGCCGCGCCTCCTGAAGAAAGTCGACGAGACCATCGCGCGTTCCCGCAAGGACGGCACGATGAACGCGATTTCGCAGAAGTGGCTGCGCGCGCCGCTGCCGGAAAACCTCTAAGCCAGTTCTTTTGATCAGCCGATGTCACGATGAGCCGCATGCGATGAGTTATACGTTCGATTTCAGCAGTTTCGACATGTATGCGGGGATGCTCGTGCGTGGCGTCGGCGTGACGCTCGGGTTGACGGCCGTATCGACCGTGCTGGGCGGGCTGGTTGGCATCGGCGGCGCGGTGGTGGCCGTGTCCGGGCCGAAATGGGCACGCGGGCTGATCGCGACATATGTCGAGTTGATCCGTAATACGCCGTTTCTGGTGCAGTTGTTCTTTGTATTTTTCGGGCTGCCGAGTCTTGGCATTCACATCGACGAAATCCAGGCCGCGATATTCGCGATGACGGTCAATCTTGGTGCATACGCAATCGAGATCGTGCGTGCCGGTATCGACTCGATTCCGCGCGGCCAGATCCAGGCGGCGCAGGCGCTTGGGCTTCAGCAACGCCAGGTGTTTCGACATGTCGTGTTGCCGCAGGCGGTGGCCAACGTGTTTCCTGCGTTGTTGAGCCAGGTGTTGATCGTGATGCTTGGCTCGGCGGTCGTGTCGCAGATCTCGGTGCCCGATCTGACTTACGCGGCGAACTATATCCAGTCGCGCAACTTCCGGTCGTTCGAGGCGTACGTGATTATTACCGCGACGTATCTGGTGCTGTCGGTGGTATTGCGGCAAGTGCTGAACCGGCTCGGCAAGGGCCTTTTCGCGGGGCGTGCGGCGCGGTCGTCCGATGCTCCGCGCGGGTTGTTGCGTACGCTCTTTGCGATTCGCGGCGCACGCACCGCACCGACGACGGAGCGCTCGTCATGATCGAATTCACGCTTTGGGATATTGCGCGCAATCTGCTGCTCGCGGCGCGGTGGACGGTGTTGTTGTCGTTGATTGCGTTTATTGGGGGCGGGGTTGTCGGGTTGGTGTTGCTCGCCATGCGTGTGTCTCCTTTGCCTTGGCTCAGGCGTGTGGTCGTGCTTTATGTCGAGTTGTTTCAGGGCACGCCTTTGCTGATGCAACTGTTTCTCGCGTTTTTTGGGTTGCCGTTGATGGGGGTTGATGTGTCGCCCTGGGTCGCGGCTACTGTTACGTTGACGCTTTATACGAGTGCGTATCTTGCGGATATCTGGCGTGGATGCGTTGAGGCTGTGCCCCGTGGGCAGTGGGCCGCGGGCGCAAGTCTCGGGATGACGTTTTCTCAGCAGTTGAGGTTTATTGTCTGGCCGCAGGCCCTGAAAATTGCTGTTGCGCCTACTGTTGGGTTTCTCGTTCAAGTTGTTAAGAGCACTGCTCTCACTTCTATTATCGGGTTCACCGAGCTCACCAAGACCGGGACCATGATTACTAATGCGGCGTTCAGGCCTTTTCCTATCTATGGGATGGTCGCGTTGCTGTACTTTGCGATGTGTTTTCCACTTACGTGGTATGCGCGGGTTTTGGAGCGGCGGCAGAAGATAGCGCAGCAGAGGTAGTGGTTTTTTTGTCTGCGACGCTGGGGGGCTTTGTGCCTCGTCGTTGGCGTGTATTGGCGTTTGTGCTGGCATCCGCGATTCGTTAGCGTGCTTCAGGCGTCGCGGTTTGGTGTTTTAGCGTTCGTGCTGGCATCCGCGATTTGTTAGCGTGCTTCAGGCGTCGCCCCTGTGCGGGGCGG
>NZ_JAGUUD010000145.1:0-17010 GCF_020177535.1 Paraburkholderia sp. XV
CGCCGCCCGCCTGATCCGGCCCACGCTTGCCCTGCGGCTCCCGTGGCCGGTTCGGCGCGCTGTTCTGCTGCCCGCGCGCACCGCTTTTCGCCGCGTCTGCGCCTTGCTGTCTGGTCGCATCACCCTGCGCCGAAACGCCCGGACGCGGCGCATTCGCAACATTCACGGAAACGTCACGACGCGAGGGGTCGCCGCGCGCGTCGCGTGCCGCATCCTGATGGCCGCTCGGCGCGGGGCTCGCGGCATCTTTCGCGGCAGCGCCAGCCGCGTTTTTCGTATCGGCTCCAGCGGAGCTTTTGGGTACATTCGACATGGGGGCGCATTATAATCCGGGGCATGAATTCCCAAACCGACCTCGTCCCCTCGCCCGTTCCTTCACCGGCATCGTCCGGCGACTCGGAAGCCCTGCTGCAGCACGCGCAATTCGTCGACTGGATGCGATCGGTCGCGCCGTATATCCACGCGTTCCGAAACAAGACATTCGTGGTGGGCTTCGGCGGCGAGGTCGTGCATCAAGGGCTGCTCAACGCGCTGGTGTCCGACATCGCGCTGTTGCAGGCCATGGGTATCCAGATCGTGCTCGTGCATGGCTCGCGTCCGCAAGTGGAAGAGCAAATGAGCCTGCACGGCGTCGAGTCCGAGTTTTCGCACGGCATGCGCATCACCAATGCGAGGGCGCTCGAATCCGCGAAGGAAGCGGCGGGCGAAGTGCGTCTCGACATCGAGGCCGCGATCAGCCAGGGCTTGCCGAACACGCCGATGGCGCACGCGCACATCAGCGTGGTGTCGGGCAACTTCGTGACGGCGCGGCCTGTCGGCATTCTCGACGGGGTCGATTTTCAGCATACGGGCGTAGTGCGCAAGATCGATGCCGAGTCGATCCGCCATTCGCTCGCGAGCGGCAAGATCGTGCTGCTGTCGCCGCTCGGCTTCTCGCCGACGGGCGAAGCGTTCAATCTGTCGATGGAAGACGTGGCCTCGGCTGCCTCGATCGCGCTGCGCGCCGACAAGATCGTGTTCCTCACCGAAACGGAAGGCCTGCTCGACGAAGAAGGCGCGCTGGTCCGCGAACTGTCGCTGGACGACGCGTACCGCCTGCACGAAAGCGGCGCGGTGACAGGCGACGCCGGTTTCTATCTGAAGCACTCCATTCGCGCCTGCCGTGGCGGCGTCGCGCGTTCGCACATCATTCCGTACGCGCTCGACGGCAGCCTGCTGCTGGAACTGTTCCTGCACGATGGCGTCGGCACGATGATCTCGTACGAGAACCTCGAAAGCCTGCGCGAAGCGACGCCGGACGACGTCGGCGGCATTCTCACGCTGATCGAGCCGCTCGAAAGCGACGGTACGCTGGTGCGGCGCGGGCGTCACCAGATCGAGCGCGACATCGACCATTTCTCGGTAATCGAGCACGATGGCGTGCTGTTCGGCTGCGCGGCGCTGTATCCGTATCCGGCCGAGCGCATCGGCGAGATGGCGTGCCTGACGGTCTCCCCCGAAGCTCAAGGCTCGGGCGACGGCGAACGGCTGCTCAAGCGCATCGAACAGCGCGCGCGGGCACGCGGGCTGACGCGTATCTTCGTGCTGACGACGCGCACCGAACACTGGTTTCTCAAGCGCGGCTTCGTGAAGGTCACGGTCGACGACCTGCCCGAAGACCGCCGCCGCCTCTACAACTGGCAGCGCAAGTCGCTCGTGCTGATGAAACAGCTCTGAGCGCGCACAATAGCGCGACGCCGTACCCATCGATTACAGGAGAAGCACAGCATGACTCGCATGGTTCAATGCACGAAGCTCGGCAAGGAAGCCGAAGGTCTCGATTTCCCGCCACTGCCGGGCGAACTCGGCAAACGGATCTACGAGAGCGTTTCGAAGGAAGCATGGCAGCAATGGCTCAAGCAGCAGACCATGCTGATCAACGAAAACCGCCTGAACATGGCCGACCCGCGCGCGCGCCAGTATCTGATGAAGCAGACGGAGAAGTTCTTCTTCGGCGAAGGCGCCGATCAGGCAACAGGCTACGTCCCGCCTTCGGAAGGCTGAGCGCTCGTCGCTGCCGTTCGCAACAGACGATGAAAAATCCGCGCCCGGTGCGCGGATTTTTTTCGCCTGTTTCCGGCTGCCGGGCCGCTCCGCCTTGACCGGAAAATTGAACGAAACCGTTAATCCCGAGCTGCTTTTTCTGCACCCGCCGAATTCCCGCAATCCCCCGCCAGGCAACGGATTGCGCGCCCCCACCCGGCCCGCGCCGGACCAGCGGTTTGCACGATCCTCGCTTATCGTGCTATCATGTTCTTCGTTCTAACAGCATTAACCCTTCATTCGCGTTCAGTTTGCACCTTGGCCGCCGTGCGTGCCCGGTTCGGATTGAATTGTTTTTATACAAGAAGGCTTGTCGGTTGTTTCGTTGCAAGTCGCGTCGGTCCGATCGGCGCGATCCAGAGCGACGCCTCGCCGGCCTTTTTCGTTTCAAGCCTTTTCAAGCGGCATCAGCGCACCGCGTGCGTGGATGTCCTCCGGTATCTGCCCCCCTGCAAGGCCACGTGGGTACCAACGTTTAGCAGCAACTAACAAGTGCAATTTCGCGACGACCTTCGCGATGCACGGGCGTTACTTTTTCTGCGCAAGGTGCTCATACACCGCTGCGCAGGTCGCCTTTGCGTGGTCCGTGCGAGGCGCTACGCCTGTTCGCATCGACCGCTCGCGAAACTGCACTTTCCAGCAATCCGTGGCGGAGCGCTTTTTGCGTTCGGCCGCAGTCATAGGAGCTTGTACCTTGACCGCTTCCAGCAACGGTTTCTGGCGACATAACAACAAAGACAACAGCCTGACTCTCGACGACATTACCGTCGTCGACAATTCGCTTCTCAAACGTGCCGTCGGCGCCATGGCGCTCGGCAACGCCATGGAATGGTTCGACTTCGGCGTGTACAGCTATATCGCCGTCACGCTCGGCAAAGTGTTCTTCCCGTCGAGCAGCCCGTCCGCGCAATTGATCGCGACCTTCGGCACGTTCGCCGCGGCGTTCCTCGTGCGCCCGATCGGCGGCATGGTGTTCGGCCCGCTCGGCGACCGCATCGGCCGCCAACGCGTGCTCGCGATGACGATGATCATGATGGCCGTCGGCACCTTCGCGATCGGCCTGATTCCGAGTTACGGCTCGATCGGCATTCTCGCGCCCGCGCTGCTGCTCGTCGCACGTCTCGTGCAGGGCTTTTCGACGGGCGGCGAGTATGGCGGCGCCGCTACCTTTATCGCCGAGTTTGCGACGGATCGCCGTCGCGGCTTTGCGGGCAGCTTCCTCGAATTCGGCACGCTGGTCGGCTATATCCTCGGTGCGGGCACGGTTGCCGTGCTGACGGCGACGCTGTCGCAGGAAGCACTGCTGTCGTGGGGCTGGCGTGTGCCGTTCTTCATCGCCGGTCCGCTGGGTCTCGTGGGCCTGTATATCCGGATGAAGCTCGAAGAAACGCCCGCGTTCAAGAAGGAAGCGGAAGCACGCGAAGCCGACGAGATGTCGCGTCCGAAGCAGAGCTTCATGGAACTGCTCGCGCAGCAATGGAAGCCGTTGCTGCTGTGCGTCGGCCTCGTGCTGATCTTCAACGTCACCGACTACATGGCGCTCTCGTATCTGCCGAGCTATCTGTCGGCGACACTGCACTTCAACGAATCGCACGGTCTGTTCCTCGTGCTGCTCGTGATGGTGCTGATGATGCCGATGACGCTCTACGCAGGCCACCTGTCGGACAGGATCGGCCGCAAGCCCGTCATGCTGCTCGGCTGCGTGGGCCTGTTCGTACTGTCGATTCCGGCGCTGCTGCTGATCCGCATGGGCACGGTGCTGCCCGTGTTCAGCGGCCTGCTGATTCTCGGCGCGCTGCTGTCGACGTTCACGGGCGTGATGCCGTCGTCGCTGCCCGCCCTCTTCCCGACGAAGATCCGCTATGGCGCGCTGGCAATCGGCTTCAACGTGTCGGTGTCGCTGTTCGGCGGCACGACACCGCTGGTGACGGCATGGCTGGTCGATCGCACCGGCAATCTGATGATGCCCGCATACTATCTGATGGGCGCGTCGATCATCGGTATCGTATCGGTGCTTGCGCTGCGCGAAACGGCTCGCAAGCCGCTGCTCGGCTCGGGCCCGTGCGTCGCGACCCGCGCCGAAGCGCACGCCGTGCTGCGCGGCGAGCGTGAAGCCGAGGAACTCGACGAAGCATATGCAGCCGCCGTGACGGCGCGCGCATAAGCAGCGCAACGCATTGCACTATTGCACTGGAACGGGTCAGCTTCGGCTGACCCGTTTTTTTATGGCGTCAGCGTCTGCAGCGTGGCCTGGACATGGCCGCCGTCGATCGTCAGCATGCCCGCTGAGATCGGCAGCTTGAAACGGCGCGGCCCCGCGCTGCCCGGATTGACGAACAGCACGCCGTCGCGCCCGGCGATCAGCGGCTTGTGCGAATGCCCTGTCACGACGACGCGCACGCCCTCTTCATGCAGATTGCGCGGCACATCGGCGATATCGTGAACGACGAAGATCTTGACCTGTTGCACGTCGAGCGTCGCGTGTGCCGGAATCGACGCAGCCCAGGCGCCCGTGTCGTTGTTGCCGCGCACGACCGTCAACGGCGCAATGGCCGCGAGCGCATCGAGCACCGCCTGATTGCAGATGTCGCCCGCGAACGATTGCATCGCATCCCGCGAGCCACGCCAGCGCCTCGGGACGCACGAGATTGTGCGTGTCCGAAATCAGGCCGATACGGCAAGATTGCGTGCGGCGCGTCGTCATCGTGCGTTCCTGGAGAATCTCAATCGAGCGCACCCAGCGGCGCGCGCGGCTTGCGCGACATCGCAAGCAGCCGCTTCGTCGCACCTTGCACCAGCACCGACACGACGGCGCCGCATGCGAACGCGGACAGCATGCCGAGCGTCGGCAGCGTCAGCGCGACAACGGCGAAGAACGCCGCGAACGACGCTCGTCCGATCACCATCCCGCGCATCAGCAGCCCAACGAAGCTCGCGCCATGCGCGCGTTGCGCCGACACCGCAAGCACGATGCCGAGTAACGGGAAGACGGACAGCATACCGCTCCACGCCGCGCCCAACGAGGCGGAGAGCGTCGTCACGGCAAGCGTCAGCAGTGCGCCCGCGAGCATGCGCAACGCGAGATCGATGACACCGACGCGTGCCGCCGGCACCGCACCTTCGACGCGGGGCAACCCGGCTTGCGAGACAGCCACGGCCACACACGCCGCCGCCAGCGACCATGCAAGACTTGCCGGCAAGTGGGTGAGCAGCACGGCGATCAGCGCCCACGCGACAAGACCCGCGCCCAGCGCCACAGGCCAGCGAGCGAAACGGCACGTCCATGCGTACGCGAAATTGAATGCCTCCGACGCGGCAATGGCCGCAATCGATGCCGCCGACGCCTGCGCCGCGAACGCCGTGCCGCGCTCCATCGCGAGCAGCAAGACGATCGGCCCGGCGACGACGGGCAATCCCGCCAGCCAGCCCGCCACCGACGGTCCCCACACGCGCCCCGCCATCGTCAGCCCGGCGAGAAAGCCGGGCACGAGCGCGAGCTTGAGCGCGAGCATCGGCTATTCCTTGACGAGCTGTTCGATGCGGCTGTCGGGCACGAGCCACATCAATGCGCAGAACGTATAGAGCGCCACCGATACCCACGGCGCGATAAACGCGAACACCACGCCTGACAGATAGATCACGACGGACAGCTTGCCCTTGCGGTCACGGCCGAGCGCCCGCGCCAGCGTCGAGTCCGGGCCGTGATAACGGATCAGCACATGCGCCAGAATGAAGTACGCAATCGCGCACATGAAGAGATCGAGGCCGTATAGCGCGGTCGGCCACGCGGCCAGATGGCTTTCGCCGATCCAGTGGGTAATGGCGGGCATCAGCGACAGCCAGAACAGCAGATGCAGGTTCGCCCACAACACGCCGCCCGTCACCCTCTGCACGGCATGGAACATGTGATGATGGTTGTTCCAGTAGATGCCGACGTAGAGAAAGCTCAGCACATAGGCGAGAAAGACGGGGATCACGGGGCGCAGCGCTTCGAGATCGAAGCCCTCCGGCACTTTGAGTTCGAGGACCATGATCGTGATGATGATTGCGATCACGCCATCGCTGAAGGCTTCGATTCGTCCTTTACCCATCTGCCCGGTTCCTGTTGCGGATTGATTTGTCATCGACGCAAGCGAGGCCGTACGCCTGCGCTAGTCGCCGCTGCCGATTATCCGCGATCACAGCCCGGGCTGTCGATGATGGTCACATGCGCCGCCTGTTTCGATGCAAGGTTCATGGTTCGTAATAGATCGCGAGCCAGACGGTCTGCTCCGCCTCGTGCGTCCATGCAACCCGATGCCGGCAATGCGGGTCGATCAGCACATAGTCGCCGGGACGCATGTCGTGCAGCGTCGCGTCTTCTTCGAATTCCAACACGGCCGCGCCCGACAGCAGCACCACCCATTCGGCGCGCGAGTCGTCGTACCAGAAGCCATCGGGACTCGTATGCCCCATCGACACGATGCGCTCCACGTTCAGGCGTTGTCCCGTAACGAGCATGTCGATTCGCTCTTCGCCGTCGCGCTTCGCTTCTCCGCTGAACAGATTGCCCGTTTGCAGTTGCATGTTCGGCTACCTCACTTCAGCGGTGCAAGGCCGTCGAGCAGCGTTGGGACCAGTTCGCTGATCGTCGGGTGGATATGCATCGCGAACTGCAGCGTGGTGTATGGCGCGCGCGCCGTCATGATGTCGATGAACGTGTGAATCGCTTCGTCGCCGTCGACGCCATAGATCGTCGCACCGAGTATCTGCTTCGACGCATTGTCGACCAGCACTTTCATGAAGCCGTCCGTCTCGCCCTTCTCGCGTGCCCGGCCGACGCGGGTCATCGGCATCGTCGCGATCAGGGCGTCGCGGCCGCTCGCGCGCACCTCGTGCTCGGACATGCCGACGCGCGCGAGCGGCGGATCGACGAACACGGCATACGCCATGATCCGGTCGTCGACGCTGCGCTTGCCGCCGTCGAACAGATTCGCCGACACGATCTGATAATCGTCGTAAGACGTATGCGTGAACGCGCCGCGCCCGTTCGCGTCGCCGATCGCCCACACGCCGGGCACGTTGGTGCGCAACTGGCCGTCGACGGGAATCGTGCCGTGCTTATCGACATTGACGCCGGCCGCGTCGAGACCGAGATCGTCGGTGTTCGGGCGGCGGCCTGTTGCGAACAGCAGATGCGATGCTTCGAGCGGCGCGGCATCGGCGCCGAAGAACACGCGCACGCCGTCGCCGCTCTCGTGCAACGGCTCGACACGCGAGGGCTCGGCGCCGAAGCGGAATTCGATGCCCTCGCGCGTGAGCACTTTCTGCACATTGCGAGCGAAGTCTTCGTCCTCGCGCGCAAGCACGCGATCGCCACGCACGATCACCGTCACGCGGCTGCCGAAGCGGCGGAACACCTGCGCGAATTCGAGCGCGATATAACTGCCGCCGACGATGGCCAGATGTTCAGGCAATTCAGTCAGATCGAGCAGCGTCGAATTCGTTTGATAACGGACGCGCTCGAGTCCTTCGAGCTTTGGGATGACGGCGCGCGTACCGGTGTTGATGAAGATTTCGTCGGCCTGCAGTTCGGCCAGCACGTTGCCGCTTTCGGGATCGGTGACGGTGAGCGCATGCGCGCCGGTGAAACGCGCATGGCCTTTGAAGACGGTGACATTGCTCGTATTGCGCAGCCACTTTTCGACGCCGTCGCGCGACTGGCCGATGATCTTGTCCTTGCGCGCCTTCACCTGCGCCAGATCGACGCTGACATCGCCCGCAATCTGCACACCGTAATCGGCCGCGCGGCGTGCGACGTGCGCAGTGCGCGCGCTCGCCACGTAGGCCTTGGTCGGCGTACAGCCGACGTTCACACAAGTCCCGCCGAACTTGTCGCGTTCGATGACGGCCGTCTTGCGGCCGTTTTCCGCAAGACGCACGGCGAGCGGCGAGCCGCCCTGTCCCGTGCCGATCACGATGGCGTCGAAATGCTGTGGCATGGCAGATCTCCCGAATCGCGTGTGCGAGTCGGACATCTTACGCCTGCCGTGTGTTTCTCGAAGTGGTGAGTCCCGATGGTGGATCGCGGGTGGTCAGGATGTCATTCAGCGCATCATGCCGTGCGAATCATGCATCGCAATGATGCAGCGAGCAGATCAGTTCGCGCGAGCGTTGCAGCGCGGCGCGTGCACCGTTCGTCGCGACGACGAAACCCGCCTGGCTCAGATTGAAGTCGACCTGCACCATGATCTGGATGAGCGACACCATCGGCAGCACCACTGCCGGGTGATAAAGCTGTCGTTCGATGATCGCTCTCATGGCTACCACTCCCATCAATGACGCCGCGTATCGGGCACGGCGTCTGTCTGCATACAAGTTTCGATGGGTGGATTGTAGAGAGCGAAGTGTTAGGGATAAATGAGCTAATCGCGAAGATAGTTGTCGACGGAGCAGAACAATCCCGCAACGCCTTGCGCCGTATGGTTTTGGGCCCGGTGTAGCCAGTCGTGCGGGCCTTTCCCGAGCCACAAAAGCACGGTCATTCGAGCGGCGTGGCGACGAATTCCGGCAACGCTTCGGCACGCTTCGAGAAGGCGGCCAGCGCCGGGTAACGCGCGGGATCGACGAGATCGGGCAGCATGAACTGCTGGAATCGCCACGTGACGGCCAGCGTGATGTCCGGCTGCATCAGACGGTCGCCGAGCAGCCAGCCGTTTCCTTCGCGGCCCGCGATGGCCGTCTCCAGATGGTCGTATGCGGCGAACAGCTGCGTCTGGACACGCTCGATCCACGGTTGATGCTGGCGCTCGGCGGGACGCAGGTTCAGCTCGTAGACGTTTTGCATCGCCTTTTCGCAGGCGGCGAGCGCGAAGCCGATCAGGTTCAGTGCCTTCAGGCGCTCACCTGGGGCGGCGGGCATCAGGCGCCTGTCGGGCGGGCTTAGATGCTCCAGATAATCGAGGATCAGCGACGAATCGATCAGCAGCGTGCCGTCGTCGGCGATGAAGGTCGGCGCCTTGACCACGGGATTGATCGTCGCGAACGTGTCGAAGTGCCGGAACACCGATACGCTCTTGTGCTCGAACGGCAGGCCGAGCATCGCGAGTGAAATAGCGACGCGCCGGACATACGGCGAATCCATCATGCCGATTAGTTGCATGCTGCTTTCTCCCGTTGGGGTTGGTCTCAGCGGGATACTGTAGACGAATGGGCGGGGGATGGCGATGGCTGGGTGCTGTGGGCCGCCTATTGGCCGTTTATTGGCCGTTTATTGGCCGTTTATTGGCCGTTTATTGGCCGTTTATTGGCCGCTTATGTTGGGCGCTTATGTTGGGCGCGGCACACGGCCGGGCTGGAACGGAGCCATCATGACGTGCGCAAGGTCCGCAATGCACTGATCGGAATGCGACCGGTCACCCGTCGCTCTTATCCCTGTCACATCAGTTGATCGCAGCACCCGCTGAAGAAGGTCTCGATGCGATCTTCCTGATCCTGTCCCGCGCAGGGGTCTCGATGAGCGACCACAGCGCCAACGAGACGATCAATGCGGCCATCCAGTAACCCGCGCACAGCACGATATCTGGAGCGGTAAACATGGACCGGTGACCATCGAACAACCTGTAGAGCAACTGATGCGACAGGTACAACGCGAAACTGGCTTCTCCGAGAATGACCAATGGCCGAAGAGAAATTGCCCTGGAGATCATTCCCTTGTTAAAGGCGAACACCAGCACCACAACGAGAAAGGCTGGTGCAGCCGTACATTCGACGGTGAAAACAGTCCACGCAGATGGGCCTGGATCGTGCCCCGTCCACTGGTTGATCAGTATCACCAAAGCGACAGCACCTATTTCCATCGCAGTCCATTCGATGAGGCCGCCCGGCAGTTTCCGCTTCCTGAGCGCATCGTAGGCGTTCGCCGCCAACATGCCGAGTACGAACTCGACTATGCGAACGAAAGGGGAGATATAGCCGATGCCTTCGGCGGAAAAGGCCAAGGGTTTTTGAACATCGATGGGAGCGATGCCTCTTTCGGTTGCGATTGCCAAAACTCCAAATGCGACAATCAATATCGATAGCGTTTTCCAGTGCCATGTTCTTGTCCAGCGATGCCGCAAGACTGGAAAAACCAAATAGAAAAATGCTTCCGTCGAGATACTCCATGAAACCGCGTTAAGCCCGAAGTAGAAGGCGAAAATTGGAATCCACGATTGAATCAGGAAGACATTCGTCAACAGTATTGCCGCGTGATCGCCTTCGGTTCCGGGATTGAACCATTGCGCTGCCGGCAGGAGAACCAGAAATGCGCCGATCATAAACAGATGTAATGGCCAGATTCGCGCTATGCGAGCAACATAGAAGTTTCGCAAACTTCCGGCCTTATCAAAATCACGGTACGTGTAACAGAGAATAAATCCCGACAGGACGAAGAAGAAACTGACACCGAAGTCATAATGAAAATGCGGAATCCAGTCCATCGACCTGAAACCGGCTCTGCTGTGCTCGATGACGATCGAAGCAGCCGCGAAAAAACGGAGCGCGGTAAGGTTGTCAAGTTTCTTCATATATTCCCCGGAACAATGCGGAATTTTACAGGCAAGTTGTCGTACCTTTCCGTTTCTTTCCCGGTGAGACGTCATCGCCGGATGTGATCGGCCCGTCGTACCTGTTTTCTCCTACGTAACTGCGGCAAGTGCAGGCACGCCTCACGTAGTTGGCGTATGTTGGGTATGCGCCATCGGCCAGACGACGAATGAAGCGGAAAACGAAATAGCGAGCAGATAACATACACGCACTGCCCAGTGGCAGGCGTGAGGGGCGCGAATGAAGCTCTCCGAATATATCGCACGGCTGCAATCGATCCTGGAAGCCGAGGGTGATCTGCCCGTGATCCGGACTAGCCCGAAAGGCGGCGGCATGTTCGCGCGGCTTTGAGTTCGGCACTGTCACGCAGCCAACCGTTTGTCGCGTTGGCGACTACTACGGTGCAAAACTCATCATGACCGGCGACGAGCGCAACGTTAGAGAAGTCGGGCGTGTCGTGTGCATTGGCGGGCGAGGACCACTCGCACCATGCGAAGTCTCCTCATCCACCGCGCCCCTGGTCAGTTCGAACAGGCGCCGTCCATAACGGGCAGACGTGCCAGGACACCATCACGGAGGCGCCGCAATCTGCTCCGGCGTCGCCCCGTAGGTAGCGCTCCTGTAGGAATCTCAGATTGTTGTGACCGCTGGTCCTCGCGAGCGTCGTCATGTCGAGCTGGCGAGAAAGTTGGGAGAATGGGTGGTGCCGGGGACCGGACTCGAACCGGCAAGCTGTTAAGCGGCGGATTTTCGTCACACTACGTCTTTCGACGCCGTCTGCTTCAACCAGAAAAGCAAACGTTCGTGCGCTGGACTATGCCTTCGCCATCGCGATGCGCGTATTGCACGCCCATCGCCTAAGGCGCCCCCCGTCTAGTCTCTACACCTTCCGCGCCTTCCGTCCCGCATCGGCAGGAAAGAAAACGGGCTTGGCTCGGCGTTGCCTCGTCGCACGAGTCTGGACGCGTGCATTCAGGGGTTTCGCCGAATTTGAAGGGTTCTGCACCGGCCGTTTCCGGCTGGGCACTCAATGCTTTAAGTCCGCTATGTTTACCAATTTCATCACCCCGGCAGGGCGGACGCGATTCTACCATCGCGCCGCAACCTGACCAAACCGGCGCGAATCCCAGTTTCGCCCGTCCGCGATCCGACGCGCCTTCATCGACCCGTCACAAACGTTCCCGATAATCCGACCCACGAAAACGTTTACAACGACGCACGCCCCTCGACGCGGCGCGCGGCACACGCTGACGGGAACCCAACGATGACGCCTACGATCAAGGATGTCGCCGCGCATGCGGGCTTTTCGATCGCGACCGTCTCGCGCGCGATCAACGCGCCGCACACGGTCAACCCCGTGACCCTCGAAAAAGTGCGTCAGTCGATCGACGCCCTCCACTTCCGCCCGAGCCCGCTCGGCCGCCAGTTGCGCGGCGAGCGCTCGCGCCTGATCGGCGTGGTGCTGCCGACGCTCGCCAATCCCGTGTTCGCCGAATGCCTGCAAGGCATCGACGAACTGGCGTCCGCGCAAGGCTACCGGCTGATGCTGATGACCACGCAATACGACGCCGACCGCGAACGCCACGCCATCGAAACGCTGCGCGCACAGCGCGTCGAAGGCCTGATCCTGACGGTGGCCGACGCCGACACCCACCCGCTGCTGGACGAACTGGACCGCGACGGCATGCTGTACGTGCTGATGCACAACGACACCGTGCGCCGCCCCTCCGTGTCCGTCGACAACCGGCAAGCCGCCTACGACGGCGTGCGCATGCTGATCGCGCACGGCCATCGCCGCATTCTGATGCTGGCAGGCACGCTCGCCGCGTCGGACCGCGCGCGGCTGCGCCATCTCGGCTACACGCAGGCGATGCAGCAGGCGGGCCTCGCCCCCGCGCCCGCGCTCGAAATCGATTTCAACGCGGACGAGCTCGCGCCCGCTGTGCTCAACCATCTGACGACGGGCCCGAACCGTCCGACGGCCCTCTTCTGCTCGAACGATCTGCTGGCGATGGTGGTGATGCGCGGCCTGCGCCGCGCGCGTCTGCAACTGCCCGGCGACATGTCGATTCTCGGCTTCGACGGCCTCGCGATGGGCGAACTGCTGTCGCCGCCGCTCGCTAGCGTGTGTGCGCCGAACCGCGAGATCGGCTGCGCGGCGTGGCGGCGGCTGATCGCGCGTGTCGACGGCTCGCAGCCGTCCCGTGTCGACGACGCGCTGCACGCGCCGTCGCTGTCGCAGACCTTGCCTCACACGCTGCGCGAGGGCGCGACGATCGCGGCGATCTGCGACACGTCGGGCGCACGGTCGAGCCGCATCGTCCGCTCGACGGCCTGATCCGCTTCAAAAACCAACCTTTTCCACTTCCGGAGATCTGTCGTGAACTGCCGTTCCTCCATCGCTATTGCAGCGTTGCGCGTGGCGCGCGCCGCATTGGTCGCATCGTCGTTCGTGCTGACGCTGGCTGCACCGCAACTCGCGCACGCCGAAGAAACCGCGATCTGCTACAACTGCCCGCCCGAATGGGCCGACTGGGCGAGTCAAATCAACGCCATCCAGCAAAAGACGGGCGTGCACGTGCCGTTCGACAACAAGAATTCCGGCCAGTCGATCGCGCAATTGATGGCCGAGCAGAAGAGCCCGGTGGCGGACGTCGTTTATCTGGGCGTGTCGTCGGCCTTCCAGGCGAAGGAGAAGGGCGTGATCGCGCCGTACAAGCCCGCGCACTGGAACGACATTCCCGCCAACCTGAAAGACCCGCAAGGCTACTGGTTCGCGATCCACTCGGGCACGCTGGGCTTTTTCGTCAACAAGGACGCACTCGAAGGCAAGCCCGTGCCGCGCTCGTGGGCCGACCTGCTGAAGCCCGAGTACAAGGGCATGATCGGCTACCTCGATCCGTCGAGCGCCTTCGTCGGCTATGCGGGCGCCGTTGCCGTGAATCAGGCGCTGGGCGGCAGCTTCGACAACTTCAAGCCAGGCCTCGACTGGTTCGCGAAGCTGAAGGCCAACCAGCCGATCGTGCCGAAGCAGACGGCCTATGCCCGCGTGCTGTCGGGTGAGATTCCCATCCTGCTCGACTACGACTTCGACGCGTACCGCGCGAAGTACAAGGATCACGCGAACGTCGAGTTCGTGATTCCGAAAGAAGGCACGATCGAAGTGCCCTACGTGATGAGCCTCGTGAAGGGTGCGCCGCACGACGCGAACGGCAGGAAGGTGCTTGATTTCGTGTTGTCGGACGAAGGCCAGAAGCTGTGGGCGAACGCGTATCTGCGCCCCGTGCGCGCCGGCACGATGACGGCCGATGCCGCTTCGAAGTTCCTGCCCGCCAGCGACTATGCGCGCGCGCGTGCCGTCGACTTCGCAAAGATGGCCGAGAAGCAGCAGGCCTTCGGCGAGCAGTATCTGCAGGTGATGCATTGAACGACATCACGTTCCCGCTGCGCTGGCGCATCGCGTTGATCGCGCCGGCGCTCGCCGTGTTCATCGCCTTCTGGCTGCTGCCGATGACGGCGCTCGTGCAGGTCAGCGCCGACGGTCATCTGCTGAAGACATATGGCGCGATGCTCGCCAACGCGCGCTACATGAAGAGCCTGTTCGCGACGGTCGTGCTGTCGGCGGCCGTGACGGCGACGACGCTAGCGCTCTCGGTGATCTCGGGTCTGCTGCTCGCGCGCCGCGAGTTTCACGGCAAGCGCACGCTGCTCGCGCTGCTGACGTTTCCACTCGCGTTTCCGGGCGTGGTGGTCGGCTTCATGGTGATCATGCTGGCGGGCCGTCAGGGTTTGATCGGCGCGCTGTCGCTCAAGCTCACGGGCGACAAGTGGGTCTTCGCGTATTCGATGACGGGTCTCTTTATCGGCTACCTGTATTTCTCGATTCCGCGCGTGATCGTCACGGTGATGGCGTCGGCGACCAAGCTGGATGCGTCGCTCGAAGAAGCCGCGCGCTCGCTAGGCGCGTCGCCGTGGCGGATCATGCGCGACATCGTGCTGCCCGCGCTCTCGCCCGGTCTGATCGCGGCGGGCGCCGTGTGCTTCGCGACGGCGATGGGCGCGTTCGGCACCGCGTTCACGCTCGCCACCGACATCGACGTGCTGCCCATGACCATCTACACCGAGTTCACGCTCAACGCGAACATGGTGACGGCGGCGGGACTGTCGATCGTGCTCGGGGCCGTCACGTGGGGCGTGCTGTACGTCGCGCGCAGCGTCACCGGCTCGGCCGTGGCCGCGACGGCATGATTGGACTGATCGTGCCGATTCCTTTCCATGTCGAATGAAGACACTCGCATGAATTCCGTTGCTCAAACCACGAACACGCCTCAGATGCAGCACAAGCGCGTGTTCACCCTGCCTTCGCTGCGCGCGTGGCTCGCGGCGGGTCAATGGCTCGTCACGCTGCTGTTGTGCGCGTTTCTGATCGTGCCCGTCGTGATGTCGATTGTCGCGGGCCTGACGGTGAACTATTTTCAGGGCATCGCAAGCGGTCTCACGTTGCGCTGGCTCGGCGAAGTGTGGACGCAGTATCACGGGTCCGTGTTCCTGTCGCTTGAAATCGCGCTCGCGACGCTCGTCATCACGCTGCTGACAGGCGTGCCCGCCGGCTACGTGCTGGCGCGCAGCGAGACGCGTCTCTCGCGCATCATCGAAGAATTTCTCGTGCTGCCGATCGCCTTGCCCGGCCTCGCGTCCGCGCTCGCGCTGCTGGTCGTGTATGGCGGCTTCACGATGTTCCGCACGAGCGCCGCGTTCATCGTCGTCGGGCATGTGGTGTTCACGCTGCCGTTCATGGTGCGCGCCGTCGCCGCCGTGTGCGCGAGTGCCGGGTTGCGCACGCTCGAAGAAGGCGCCGCGAGCCTCGGCGCGAGCTTCTTTCAGCGCTTCATCACGATCGTGCTGCCGAACGTGCGGCCCGGCATCGTGGCGGGCGCGCTGGCTGTGGTCACGCTGTCGATCGGCGAATTCAATCTCACGTGGATGCTGCACACGCCCGAGACGAAAACGCTGCCCGTGGGTCTCGCCGATACCTATGCTTCGCTGCGCATCGAGATCGGCAGCGCTTACACCATTCTCTTTTTCATCATGACGATGCCGCTGCTCGTCGCGATGCAATGGCTCGGCGTCGATGCGACGGGTCAGCGCAACACGCGGCAGAAGAAGGCACGCGCCGTCGATACCTCGTCATCAGAAGACCAGCCATGAAACTCGCTTCCATTCCCATCACACTGACGCGCTGCGCGAAGACGTTTCGCGGCACGCGCGTGCTCGAGCCGCTCGATCTGTCGATTGGCGCGGGCGAGACGCTGGTCTTGCTTGGACCTTCGGGTTGCGGCAAGACGACGACGTTACGCATGATTGCCGGTCTCGAACAGCCGGATACAGGCGGGCGCGTTGCGTTTGGCGACGAGGATGTCACGGCGTTGCCCATCGAGAAACGCCAGGTCGGCATGGTGTTCCAGAGTTACGCGCTGTTTCCGAATCTGACCGTGCGCGGCAACATTCACTATGGTTTGAAGATCAAGCGCGTGGCGGCGGACGAGGCGCGGCAGCGGGTGGACGAGTTGCTTTCGATGATGCGGCTCACCGGTCATGCTGACAAACCGATCGATCAACTGTCCGGCGGCCAGCGGCAGCGTGTCGCACTGGCGCGGGCGCTTGCGCCGCAGCCGCGGGTGTTGTTGCTCGACGAGCCGCTGACTGCGCTCGATGCGCGTTTGCGCGACACGTTGCGCGGCGAGATGAATGCGCTGCTGCGCGAGCTTGGGATGACGACGATATATGTGACGCACGATCAGGCTGAGGCGATGGAACTGGGCGATCGCATCGTGGTGATGAGCGCGGGGCGCATCGAGCAGATCGGGACGCCGCGGGATATCTATTACCGGCCAGCGAACCGGAATGTTGCGCAGTTTGTGGGGACTATTAATCGCGTGGCGGGGCAGGCGCGGGATGGAATGCTTGCCACGACGGGTGGCGCTATTCCATTGCCGCCGACGTATGCTACGCGCGTCACGCCTGACGGCGATGAGGTGTTTTTCCGGCCTGAAGATGCGTGGATTTCTGAGCTTTCTGCTGCGCAGTTGCGAGGGGTGGTTCAGGGTGCTGCTTTTTTGGGTGAGCGCACGCGGCTCACTATTCGCGATGCGGCGCCTGAGGTGATCGTGGTTGATGTGCCTGGGAGGGTTGAGCTTGCTCGTGGCACGGTTGTTGGGGTTTCTGTCGCGAGGGATGGGTTGATTGCGTTGTCGTAGGTTTGGGTTTGGGTTTGGGTTTGGGTTTGGCTTGGCTTGGTTTGGGCTTCGCGCTGGCATCCGCGTTACGTTAGCTTGCTTCACACGTCGCCCCTGTGCGGGGCGG
>NZ_JAGUUD010000146.1:0-16945 GCF_020177535.1 Paraburkholderia sp. XV
GAAAAGTAGGTGCCGCCCCGCACAGGGGCGACGCCTGAAGCGAGCTAACGTAACGTGGATGCCAGCGAAAACGCCTAGATTCAAACAGGAAATCCATCCGCAAAGCGCTCGCGCAAATACCCGACAAACAACCCGACCGCCCGCGGCACATGCGACGCATAAGGCCGCACGATATAAAGCTGCTCGGCGAACGCGCCCGTCACGCGCCAGTCAGGCAACACGACGACTAGCTTTCCCGCCTGCACGGCGGCCTGCGCGGTGAAGTCCGGCAGCAGCGCAATGCCCAGGCTTTCGAGCGCCGCGTCGCGCAGCGTTTCGCTATTGTTCGCGGAGAACTGCCCGTTGACGGGCAAGGTGACCGGCCGCGTGCCTGATTTTCGCGCCGACTTGCGCTCGAACGACCACATCGGTTCGCCCGACGAGCGCGGGTAAAAGAGGCAATCGTGAGAAGCAAGTTCTTCCGGTGACTTTGGCATGCCGCGCTTGCGCAGATAGCCGCGCGTCGCGACGATCACCGAATGCGTGTCGCAAAGTTTCCACGCGACGTGCGTATCGGGTGGCTCGGCGCTGTGACGGATGGCGAGATCGAAACCTTCCGTGGCCAACGATACCAGTCTGTCCGACACCTCCAGTTGCACCCGAACCTCGGGATTGTCCGCCAGGAATCCGGGTATTTTCGGCACCAGTTGCTGCCGCGCGAACGCGACAGGCGCCGTCACGCGCACAAGCCCGCGTGGCACGCCCGACAGCTCGCGGACCCGCGCGAAACTGGCGGCGATCTGCGCATATTGCCCGCGCGTGCTGTCGACGAGCTGCTGGCCGGCTTCTGTCAGCCGGACGCTGCGCGTCGTGCGCTGCACCAGCGAAATCCCCGCGGCACGCTCCAGTTCGGAGATGCGCTGGCTCATCGCCGCCTTGCTGACGCCCAGGCGCGCAGCGGCCGCCGTGTAGGTGCCCTGTTCGGCGAGCATGGTGAGCCAGTGCAGATGGGTCCAGAGCTCGCCAATATTTTGCGTATCCATACACTCATTGTTCACGATGGCAAACATTGAGTTCAATGTTAGCCTCTTTCCAGCACGACCGCACCTTCCTACACTGCTTCTCAAGCCAATCACGAAGGAGCCGAGACATGCAAGCCTATACCGACAGCGCAGACGTGGGACATTTCATTCACGGGGAGCGCGTCAGCGGAACGGGAAGCCGTAGCCAGGCCGTATTCAATCCCGCCACAGGCGCCAGGGCCCGCAAGCTGCTGCTTGGTGAGGCTGCCGATGTCGATGCCGCCGTCGCGAGCGCGAAGGCGGCGTTTCCGAAGTGGGCCGACACGCCGCCCATCAAGCGCGCACGCGTGATGCTGCGCTTTCTCGAACTGATGAACCGTCACCACGACGAACTCGCGGCCATCATCACGGCTGAGCACGGCAAGGTGTTTTCCGATGCGCAAGGCGAAGTGGCGCGCGGCATCGACGTGATCGAATTTGCATGCGGCATTCCGCAACTGCTCAAGGGCGACTACACGGAACAGGTTTCGACGGGCATCGACAACTGGACGATGCGGCAGCCGCTCGGCGTCGTCGCAGGTATCACGCCGTTCAACTTTCCGTGCATGGTGCCGTGCTGGATGTTCCCTGTCGCGATCGCGGCCGGTAATACCTTCATTCTGAAGCCGAGCGAGCGTGACCCGTCGGCTGCGCTGTTCATGGCGGGGCTGCTGAAAGAGGCCGGATTGCCCGACGGCGTATTCAATGTCGTGCAGGGCGACAAGGTGGTCGTGGATGCGTTGCTCACGCATCGGGACGTCAAGGCCGTGAGCTTTGTCGGCTCGACGCCGATTGCGAACTACATCTACGAAACGGGCGCGAAGCACGGCAAGCGTGTGCAGGCGCTGGGCGGTGCGAAGAACCATATGGTGGTGATGCCCGACGCCGATCTCGACAAGGCTGTCGATGCGCTGATCGGCGCGGCCTACGGCTCGGCAGGCGAGCGTTGCATGGCGATTTCGGTTGCGCTGCTGGTTGGCGACGTGGCAGACAAGATCGTGCCGCGGCTCGCCGAACGGGCCCGCAGCCTGATCGTGAAGAACGGTATGGAGCAGGATGCGGAAATGGGCCCGATCGTCACGCGGCAGGCGCTGGAGCGGATCGAAGGGTATATCGCCGAGGGCGTGAAGGAAGGCGCGACGCTGGTCGTGGATGGCCGTGGTCTGAAGGTCGCGGGTCATGAAGACGGCTTCTTCACGGGCGGTACGCTGTTCGACAACGTGACGCCGGAGATGCGCATCTACAAGGAAGAGATTTTCGGGCCGGTGCTTGCCTGTGTGCGCGTGAAGGACTTCACGGAAGCCGTGGAGCTGATCAATGCCCACGAATTCGGCAACGGCGTGGCGTGCTTCACGAGCGATGGCCATGTTGCGCGCGAATTCGGCCGCCGCATCGAAGTCGGCATGGTTGGCATCAATGTGCCGATTCCGGTGCCGATGGCGTGGCATGGCTTCGGCGGCTGGAAGCGCAGCCTGTTCGGCGACACGCATGCATACGGCGAAGAGGGTGTGCGCTTCTATACGAAGCAAAAATCGATCATGCAGCGCTGGTCGGAGAGCATCGAGAAGGGCGCCGAATTCGCGATGCCGACCGCGAAGTAACACACTTTAACCCAACCCGCACAGCCCTTTTTAGAAGGGCTGTTTTCACTTGTGCGCTTTGATCTGATGTTTGACGATGCAGTCAATCGACCCGACAGCACGCATTGTTCCCGATTTGAAAACTGTGAATTCTGCGCAGCCTGATTGATGATTGCCTCAGGAGGTTTACCCTACGTCTATAGGCCGACGTTTGAAACTCGACGTCGCGGCAGGCTCTACTGAGGATCAGGCAATGAAGCGCGAATCTTTGAACTTCCGGAATATCGACGACCATAGCGGCGCAGGCGTACGCATGCGCGTCGAAGCAGTATCGAGCGAGAACGCACAGGCGGCTGCCGTGCCGCGCAACTGGGCATGGGCGCATTTCAGCGATTCATACGACTGGATGGATTCGCATAGCCCGTCGGTGGTGACGGAGTTGCTGGACTGAACAGGCTATTGCGAATTGTGGTTCCCAATTGTGGTTCCGATTCGGCCGTTCAGATTCGCAATAGCTTATTGCCGGCCGCGCGATAATACGGCGGCCAGCAATTGAAGGTGTGAATCAATGCATCAGACGAGCGTGAGCTTCACGTCGATGTTGTTACGCGTTGCATTTGAATACGGGCACACGATGTGAGCCTTGTTGACGAGATCTTGCGCGGCATCGCGCTCCATACCCGGCAATGATATTTTCATCTCGACTTCGATGCCGAACCCATTTGGAATCGGCCCGATCCCCACGCTGCTGTCGATCGACGCATCGGCGGGGATCGCGATCTTATCGCGTGCGGCAACGAATTTCATCGCACCGATAAAGCAGGCGCTGTAACCGGCGGCGAACAGCTGCTCCGGGTTCGCGCCTTCACCGCCTTTTCCGCCCAGTTCTTTTGGCGTGGTGAGCTTGAATTCAAGGTTGGCTTCGGGCACCGTCGCGCGGCCGTCACGACCTCCCGTCGCGGTTGCGTGTGCAGTGTAAAGCGCCTTTTCGAGCGACATGGCAAACTCCTTCAATGAAGTGCTACGCGTTGTTGGAAGACTGCTGGTCAGGCTGATTTCGCTGCTTTGAGCTTGCGATATTCCAGGGCCGGCAAACCGCCCCAGCCCCAATTGTCCGTCGGCACTTCCTCGATCACAACGAAGGTGGATTCGAGCGGCTTGTTCAGCACCTCGAGCAACACCTGGCTCACACCCTTGATGAGTTGCGCTTTTTCTTCGACGGTCACGCAATCCGCGCCGGGTTTCGTCCCTTCTCGCGTGACCTGAATGGTGACAATCGGCATCTTGCTCCCCCTCGATCGTAGTTGAGGAATGGGCGGAGAGCCGGCTACCGTCAGACACGCTCCCGCCACGATGAGTTCGCTGCCCAGCCATCCCGCCAGCAGCGCACCCGCTTTCGCCACGCCGTCCGCGTCACCCAGACGCTCGACGAGCAGATCGCATAGTGTTGCAAAGCTTTCGTTTTCGTGCAGACGAAGGAGCGCTTCGTACTCGCTGGCGTCGACACGCTTGAGGCACGACACGAATTGCCGCCGCCAGACGGTGCTCGATGTGCGTGATGGCGCGTGTGGAAAGGCATCCGCGCCAAGCAACGTCCGTACCTGTGGAAACGAATGCTCGAGGCATTCGATCAATTGCCGGCGGTAGTTGTTCTGGTAGACCGACAGACCATACGATGCATCGCTGCCGACGCGGCGGGCGGCTTCTTCCGACGCGTCGGTCAGCCACGAGCGAAAGTCCTGTTGCCGACGATGATTCGTCGCGCTCACCAGGTCATAAAAGAGGAATGGCGTGATACGCGAGAATCTCGCTGGATTGCGAGAGCGAGAGCGAGAGCGAGAACGAGAGCGAGAGCGGAAAGCCGGGCCATGAGCCCGCAAAGGCGCGTGCAAACGCGATTAGTGATTGCATGGATTGTGTCCTGATGTTCAATATTGTCGGGCATTGATGGCCATTGAACGCCGCGTGCGGCGCACGCAGCGATGCTTTAACATTTGCGCGACAAACGTGGCCGAATACCTGGAGAATTCCGCATGCCAAACGCACTTGCTCTCGATCTCAGCGCATTTCCTCGTTACGCATTGATCGAGGGCCCTACGCCGATCCAGCATTTGAGCCGCTTGAGCAAGCAGGTGGGTGACGTCGATATCTATGTCAAGCGAGACGATCTCACGGGCCTTGGCGGTGGCGGCAGCAAGCTGCGAAAACTCGAATTCCTGCTGGGTGAAGCGCTCGCGCAAGGCGCGGATACGATCATCACGGTGGGCGCGCGCCAGTCGAATCACGCCCGGCTCACGGCTGCTGCGGCCGCGCGTGCGGGCCTGGCGTGCGAGGTCGTGCTGACGCGCATGGTGCCGCGCGAAGACGACGATTACGTCCACAATGGCAACGTGCTGCTCGACGCGCTGCTCGGCGCCCGCATTCACGATCTGCCCGGCAACGCCGACGCCATGGCGTTCGCGCAGAACCGCGCGGACGAGCTGCGCAAGGCGGGACACAAGGTCTATCTCGCGCCGCTGGGCGGCTCGTCTGCTGTCGGCAATCTCGGATATGCGGCGTGCGCGATGGAAATGCTCGACCAGTCGCGCGCGCTGGGCATTTCGTTCGATCGCATCGCCGTGCCCAACGGCAGCGGCGGCACGCAGGCGGGTCTTGTCGCTGGTTTGCTGGCGATGGGCGAGGACCCGACGCGCGTCGTGTCGCACAACGTGCTGGCGACGCATGAGAACACCTTGTCCAACACGCAACTGAAGGCGAAGGAAACGCTTGCGCTGCTCCGGCCCGATGCGGTTCTTTCCGACGCGAGCGTGATCGTCGAGGACGGGCAGCGCGGCGAAGGCTACGGCATTCCCACCGACGCGATGCGTGAAGCCGTGCGGCTGCTGGCGAGCGTCGAGGGCCTGCTTCTGGACCCTGTGTATAGCGGGAAAGCGTTCGCCGGCCTGCTGCACGACATCAGAAGCAGAGCCATCGGGCCAGGCGCGAAGGTCGTGTTCCTGATGACGGGCGGCCTGCCGGGACTGTACGCATATCGCAGCGCGTTTTGAGCGGATGGCGCGGCACAAGCGCCCCGCTTTATCCCTATCGCCACATTAGCCAACGTCAACCCGCGCGCGCCAGTTGCTCGCGCACGGCCGCTTCCGTCTTGTCGTAATCGCCTTCGCCGAAATGGCTATAGACGATGCGCCCCTGCTTGTCGATCAGATAGACGGCGGGCCAGTACTGGTTGCCATAAGCGTTCCACGTCGCGTACTGGTTGTCCTGCGCGACGGGGTAATGCAGCCCGTATTCGGCAATCGCCGCTTTAACCTTTTTCGTCTCGCGCTCGAACGCGTATTCAGGCGTATGCACGCCGACCACGACGAGCCCTTGATCCTTGTACTTCTGATACAGCTTCTCGACATGCGGCAGCGTGTTGATGCAGTTGACGCACGTGTACGTCCAGAAATCGACGAGCACGACTTTTCCGCGCAATTGCTGCATGGTCAGAGGCGGCGAATTCAGCCATTGATCGATACCGGCGAATTCCGGTGCGACGCTGTTCTTTGCGACGGGAACGGCCGTCGCGGCGCCGCTGTTGGCGACCAGTGCGCCCAGCCCGGCAACGGCGGCAATCGCAACGACAGTGGTCAGGGTTTTGATTCGGGAGAACATGTCAGCGTCCTTTGAGTGGAAGACATGGCTGTATTTGAACGTTCTCGCGTATCTCGGCTGTGTCGCCGTGTCGCGTGTTTGAATCCTCTTGTATCAGCGGGGTGCCTCGATACATTCGGACACAAAGGGGCGCATGGTCTGCGCTATAACGAGGGCATGACTCAATGTTGGAGGCAACCATGAAGCGGCTTTTGGCAATCTTCTTCTTTCTTGCGGGCGGACTGGCAACCGAAATCACGCATCCCGTCCAGTGCGACCTCATGACGACAAGCGGTGTGCAACAAAAGCGCCGGAGAACACGATAATCAATCTCTTCGAGAATAGGCGACGAAAGACTTCATGCTGAAAATGCATCGTCGCTATCAGCGCAGCAGATATCGGTATCCAAACCCTTCGCTTGATCTCCGCAGTGCGCGGTGCGACATTGAGCCACCCGTTCTTCATGCGAGACCTTCAAGCCATGAGCACTCTTACCGCTGTCGAGCGTATCGGCCGGTTTGCCGACGTTGCGCGCGCCAGTCATCTCACGCCGCCGACCCGGCACCTGCTGAAGCGAAACATCCTGGACAGCCTTGGGTGTGCAATCGCCGCTTTGCCGGGCTCGCCTTTCAAGGCGCTCAGAGAGCAGTTCGACGAATATCGCAGCGGCGGCCCATGTACGCTGATCGGCGGCGGCTCGACTTCTCCGGATCAGGCGGCGCTGTACAACTCGGCACTCGTGCGTTACGTGGACCTGCTCGACAGCTACATGTCGCCAGGCGGTCTTTGTCATCCGAGCGACAACTTCGGCGCGGTACTGGCGGCAGCCGAACACGCATCGGCGGACGGCGAATCGTTCATGCTGGCGCTCGCGGTTGCGTATGAGATCGGCTGTCGCATCACCGCGATCGTCCCCGTTATGGCGAAGGGATTCAACCACGCAATTCAACTGGCGATTTCGTCGGCAGCCGCTTCCGGAAAACTGCTTGGTCTCGACGCGGATCAAATCGCACATGCAATCGCCATCGCCACCGTCGACAACATCTCGCTCTCCTGCGTTCACTCTGAACCCGTGTCGTACTGGAAGGGCTTTTCGCCGGGTATCACCTGCATGCGGGCGGTTTATTCGGCCTCGCTTGCGAAGCGTGGTTTTACGGGCCCGCTGCGTCTTTTCGAAGGGCCGAATGGACTGGTGCGTATGTTCGATCAACCGCTCGAAGTGGATTGGGAAGATTCGAGGCTGGAGATCGTCCATCAGACTGTGATGAAGAAGTACTGCTCGCTGATTCACGGCCAGCCCGTGCTCGAAGCCACGCTGGAACTGAAGCGCGCCCACGCCATAACGGGCGGCGACATCGAAGCCGTGATTTGCGACATCTTCCAGATGGGCTATGACATCGCGGGTGGCGGCGGCTTTGGTGCAAAAGACCATCCGCAAACCAAAGAGCAGGCGGACTACAACCTCAAGTATCTGATTGCCGCAGCCTTGCTCGACGATCAGGTCGGTCCGGCTCAACTGGAACCCGCGCGTGTCCAGGCAGCCGACGCGCAAGCGCTGCTGAAGAAAGTCACGATACGCCCCGACGCCGCCTTTTCGGCGCAATACCCGCAGGCATTGAATACGCGCGTCACGATCCGCTGCCGCGACGGCCGTGTGGTGTCGAAGGAACACGTGGGCTTTGAAGGCGGTCTCGACAATCCGTTCACGTGGGAGCGGACGGTCGAAAAATTCAACTGGCTAAGCGAGCCCTATGCGGACGAAACGCTGCGCGGCGAGATCGTCGATCTCGTTTCCAGACTCGAAGAACGTACCGTCGCGGAGTTGATGCAACGCCTCGCGAAGGTCAACCGGGAAGCGGTGTACCCGGCGAAGCATCCGGGAATTCAATAATTGCGTCAGGCATACAGGAGGTTCGAATGGCCCTGATTTCATGTGACATGCGATACGGTAGAACGGACGAACAGAAGCGTCAGCTCGCAGCGGGTCTGCTGCGTGTGGTCAGCGAGGCGACGGGCGAAACGAAGAATGACATCTTCATTGTCTTTCGCGAGGGCCGGGGCATCAACTTCGTCGAGCATGGCGAGCATCTTCCCGAATACGTGGAAGGCGCAGCCAACGACAAAGAACTGATCAGCCGCCTCAAATAAACATCGCAGGAGTATTAGCATGCCTTTTATCGAATGTCATATTGCGGCGGGATTGACGCCGGCGCGCCGCGAGCAACTGATGCGAGACATCATTCAGGTCACGCACGACGCGATCGGCTCCGACCCGAAGATCATCAATGTGATCTTGCATGAGCATCCGCGCGAGAACATCAGCATATCGAGTCGCATCAATGGCGAGGAATTCAAGGCCAAAAAGGCGGGTTGAGACCTTGCCAGAAGCCATGGCCGTGAACGTCGCGGCAATGCGCAAACCGGCTTTGGTGTAGGATGACGATCGACCTGCGCCCAGCGCAGTGCGGGCCTGTGAGGACAGTGTCAAGGCCTTGTCGATCTCATCGAGGTACACAGCATGGATGTCGCCGACCTCAAGGTGTTCGAGGCAGTGGCCCGTCACGGCAGCATGAACCGGGCGGCTGCCGAACTTCATACCGTTCAGTCCAATGTGACAGCGCGTATCCGGTCTCTCGAACGGGAGATTGGTGTGGCGCTGTTTCAGCGCCATGTGCGCGGCGTCAGCCTGACGCCTGCGGGGCAACGCATGCTGCCGTACGCGGCGCGCATTGCGAAACTGCTTGCGGACGCGAGGCTCGCGGCGCTCGACGACGGCCCGCCCGCGGGCGCACTGGCTTTAGGCACGCTCGAAACGACGGCTGCCCTGCGCCTTTCGCCGATACTGAGCAACTTCGCCAGAATCTATCCGCAAGTGCGCCTGTCCCTGACGACGGGCACAAGTTGCAGCCTGACGGAAGACGTGGCGGCATGCCGGCTCGATGGCGCGTTTGTCGCGGGTCCCGTCGAACATCCCGAACTGCACGCGGAAATGATCTTTCAGGAAGAACTGGTGCTGGTGACGCCGCGCAACCTGCGTGCGATGGATGCGCTGCGCGCCGTGCCCGAGCTCAAGACCATCGTGTTCAGATTGGGTTGTTCGTATCGACAGCGGCTTGAAGCGCTGCTGGCCGAAATGGGCATCGTGACGGCCACGCCGCTCGAATTCGGTTCGCTCGATGCGATCATCGCGTGCGTCGCGGCGGGTATCGGCGTGACGCTGTTGCCGCGCGGCGTCGTATCGGGCGCGGCGGAGCAGGATATCGTCGCGCTTCATTCGTTGCCGCCGGAGAAAGCGCAGGTTGCGACGCTGTTTATTCGCCGGCATGACGCCTACGTGTCGAGCGCGATGCAGGCATTCGTCGAAGTGACGCGCTCGCGGCTCGGCCCCGTGATGGCGGCAGCCTAAGTCAGTAACTTAAGCAGCCTGCGCCTGGGCATCCGGCAAGGGTGCCCGCCGCCGTGCGCTGTTGAGGCGAAAGAACTCGGTGCAAAAGTCGACAAAGGTTCTGAAGCGCGCCGGCAGCAATTCCCGGTGCGAATAGAACAGACAGATTTCGACTTCGCTGTCCGAGATCGAGCAGCCGGGCAAAACGGGCACCAGCTTGCCCATCGCCACATCTTCCCGCGCCATGGCCTCCGGTAACTCCGCAATGCCGGCACCCGCCAGCGCCGCCGCGCGCAACAGCACGTCGTTGCCGTCCATCGACGACATCGGAATCACCTGCACAGGCTGGCCGTTTTCGATCACCTGCACGTAGTTCGTGCTGCGCTGGCGCGACTGGGACGGCAACAGCAGAAAGTGCCCGGCGAGATCCGCCGCGCGGTGCGGCGTGCCGCGTTGCGCCAGATAATCGGCGGATGCGACCAGCGACCTCGACGATTTGAACAAGGTTCTGCGAATGACGGCGGACTGCTCGACCTGATGCGGCGGAAGCATCGCCATATCGAACTGTCCGTCATAGAGATTGACGGCGCCTTCGTCCACGGAAACGACGAGGTTCACGTTCGGCGCGACGGCGCGATAACTGGACAGGAACTGCGAGAACGTCTCGCTCACCAGCATCGGATGAATCACGAGACGCAGCTTGCCGCTGTCCACTTCGCGCTCGCGCATGATGCGGCGATTCGCTTCGTCGAGTTCTTCGAGCAGGCGGCAGCAACTGAGGTAATACGATTGCGCTTCTTCCGTCAGCGTGACGGAGCGCGTGGTGCGATGGAGCACGCGCGTCTGGATGGAAGTTTCCAGCTTCGCAATCGCTTTAGAAATCGAGCCAGTCGTCACGCCCAGCGAGGCAGCCGCCTTGCTGAAACTTTGATGCTGCGCCGCCGAGACGAACGCCCTCAACATGTAAAGCTGGTCCATGTTCAACCTCTGCTCTGTTGCTGCCCGACTGCACTGGCATCACTCTAGCAACAGATCACGAGAAGAACGCGCGGTTTGTTTTGATAGGGGTATCACCCGCGGTGATAGGTCATCGCCGCGGCCTTTTCTGCCCGTCATGGATTAGCAGTGGGCGAGTGCAATACGCTGCTCAGCCAGCTGCCTTGAGACGCGGATCGAAGTCGAACTCGAGCCGGATGCCGCCGGGTTCATAGATCATCGTGTGACGTTTCGGTCCAGCGCCGAGATTCTCCGGCGCGAACTCGACCTTGACGCCGGGCCACTGCGAGACGCGCCTGAAAATCTCGCTGAGCGCCTCCTCGCTGCCGACACGCAACGCAAGATGATGCAGGCCGACGTTGGTCTTGCGGTCGAACGCTACGAGGTTCGCCTGATTGGTGACTTGCCACAGCGTCAGCATCACGTGTCCATCCGACACGAACGCGGCGGGGTAGTCCGGCTTTTCGCCGACCTGCTTCCATTGCAGGCATTCGACGAAGAAGTCACGCGTCAGGTTCAGATCGCGCACGGCGAGACCAACGTGATCGATGCCGGAAGTGAGTGCCTGGGTAGTCATGTCGGATTGTCCTGTGCAGTAGGCGGGGATTGTCCCGTGATAGCACGCGAAACTCGCTAACGCAAACGAGGCGACGATGGCGGCCATTATAGGGACGCGCCGCGACGAAGATTCTTGAGCCGCTGGAAACCAACCTTTGCGAGCCGGGCGTTGCGCACGACGGCGTTTTGCATACGTCTGCCCGGACAATCGGCTCGGACAAACGTTTGCCAGGTTGGTCATGACCGCCACGTCGTGCATACTTGCTGCCTGCACGCGCTGCGCATACTGCACGATTGCGATGCGGTAAAAAGTTCGAGAGGAGAAAACGAGTCATGCCGTTGGTGCCGCTGTCGCAACGGGAGGTCACGATCGGGGTTCCACTGCCGTTTTCCGTCTACACGGCGGACGGCAGGCTGCTGATGGCGCGCGGGCACATCGTTCACAGCGCAGCGCAATGCGAACGGCTGTTTGTGCAAGGGCCGTTCAGGCAGCCGTTTCCCGGCGAGCGGCGCGAGGACGCCGGACCTGAGGACGCGGACATCACGCCTCCGTCCGCCGGGCGCGCGCGGCGCGGTCACGAAGACCAGACGCTGGTTGGCCCCTTTCCCGTGTCGGGCTGCATCCCGGAAGACTTCGTGATCACGCTGGCAAACGGCCCGGCCATTTCCTCGCGCACCCGCTTCGTCGGCGCACTCGACGACGTCAGCCTGCTGCTCGCGGGCGCGGGCGTCGATCCCGCGTTCGCGCCGGGCGAGGCTGTCGAAGGCCAGTTCATCGCGGGGCGCTATCGCCATGCGTTCGAATCGGAAGTCGTCGGCCGGCATACGTCGCCGTTCGACGTGCTGTATCTGCGTTACCCCACGGAAGTCCGCTCGCGGGCGTTGCGTCGGCACGTGCGCGTCGGCATCGACGTGACCGCGCGCCTCTCGCAAAACGACCGGCCCATGGCGGGGACGGAGGTACGCGCAGTCGATCTGAGCGCTGCGGGCGTCGGCCTGCTGGTGAACGCGAACTCGAATTCGCTCGCGCCCGGCGAGCACTTCAAGCTCTCGCTGCCGCTCGCGCGTGCCGGGCGCGTGCGCACGGCGCCGCTGAACTGCATCGCGCGCAACCGCCGCACGAAGGACGGGGAAACCCTGGTCGGCGCCGAATTCGGCAATACGTCAGGCGACGTGCGCGCGCTGGTCAAGGAGTATGTGCTGGACGTGCTGACGGGCGTTGTGCCGCCCGAGCGCCACGCTTAGCGCGACAGCCGCTGCGCGCGTGGGATCGGCGCGAAAAAAAGCCGACGTCGTCGTCGGCTAAATCGGTTCCCGCGGTTGCGAGGGGGTGCACAGGAACCGCCGCCATGATACGGACGGCAACATGAAGAGCCGCTTAACGACCTGCGAGATGCCGCATTCGCGCCGATCGCATCTTGTGGCCGTGCGCGTCACTCGCACAGAAAGTGATCGACGCTTTGCCCCGCCGCGACCGCGCGGCGCAGCCATTCCGGGTGCTCGCCGTCGCCCGTCCATGTGTTTCCCGACGCATCGCGGTAGCGGACCCGTTTCGCTTCGTCGATATCCTGCTGCAGCGCATGTTGCAGCGCTTCCAATGTGATATTGCACTCCTGCATGCGGCGCTTGAGCCAGACGATCAGCCGCTCGCGCGCTTCGCCTTCGAGATGTTCAATGACGGCGGACACGTTGTTTTCCTCGTTTGCAAAAAGACGGTGCATCCCGTCGCGATGGGGCGAGCCGGGCGCTTGCCCGCGACGTCGACAATGTAGTAAGGCCGCGCGCAAACGGGTTTCCGCATGGCACGAGCAGGTTTCGAAACGCACGGCGGCAGGGCTGGAATGTGCCGTAAGGCAGGCCGGCCGGGCTTGCCGGGCGGTGCGCACAGCCGTGCGGAGGGCCAGCACTATACCTACATATGATTCTCGCGGCGCGACGATTCCCATAAGATGGAATCATCTTGAACGGCATGACGCAGTATGGTGCCGTCGCAAACCAACGGCCGAGGAAAGTCGCTTGCACAACCATCCGATCGCTTCAGTCATCGACGACGACGAATCCGTCCGCACCGCGATGTCTAGCCTCGTTCGTTCGCTGGATTGGGATGTCCGGCTGTACGCATCGGCCGAGGCGTTCCTCGCATCCGACGTGGACCAGGTCGCGTGCATCATCTCCGACGTGCAAATGCCCGGCATGAGCGGTCTCGACATGTATCGTCATCTGCTCGACAAGGGCGTGACGCAGCCCATCATTTTCATCTCCGCATTCGCTTCCGACGCGGTGCGCCGCCAGGCACTCGACCTGGGCGCGATGTGCGTGCTGACCAAACCTGTCGACGGCGCTGAAGTGTCGCGCTGCCTCGCGCGGCTCGAACCCGACGGCTCGCAGGGCGAATGAGGCCGGCGCGGTTTGCCGCGCCGCGGCCCTATGACACGGGTTCTCGAGCTATTCGGATAGAATCCTTACCGGATTGAAATGGGCCGGCTTGCGGGATGTCCGACTGTCGAGCGACGCGTGTGGCGGCGCGAATCAGGGTTGCGCCGCCCGCTGAAAAATGCGGCTGGGAAATGCCGCTAATAATGCCGCTACTAAATGCCGCAAATAAATGCCGTAAATAAATGCCGCAAATAAATGCCGCACACCAGCGCTCTCGAGGAACGCCTATGCCGAAGATGTGCCGTTCATTCCACTCTATAGCCATACCGCACGTTCTCGGGGCGTCATGATGTTCCGCCAGGCGGCAGGGATGACGTCGGCTCGCGACGCGCGCGTTCTCTTTTCTCTGGCGGGCATCGTCGGCGTGATCGTGTTCGTGATCGACGCGCTGACGCCGCTCGACATCGCGATTGCGGTGCTGTATGTGGTCGTCGTGATGCTCGTCGCGTCGACGGGCTTGCGGCATGCCACGATCGCCACGGCATGCGCCTGTGCGGCGCTGACGGTGATCGCTTTTCTGATGTCGCACGACGAGAACTATTCGGGCGGCTCGATTGCGCGCGGCATCGTGAGCCTGCTTGCAATTGGCACGACCTCGTTTCTCTCGCTGCGCAACCAGGCGAACACCGCACGGCTGCAGGAGCAGATCCAGTTGCTGAACCTGACGCACGACGCGATTGTCGCGTACGACATGAGCGACCGCATCACGTTCTGGAACCAGGGCGCCGAGGAACTGTACGGCTGGACGGCCGAGCAGGCAATCGGCCAGCGCATCCACGAACTGACGCGCACCAGCTCATCCATTCCCGTTCACGAATTGCGCGACGAGGTCGTGCGCAAGGGCCGCTGGGAAGGTGAACTGGAGCGCGTGCGCAGCGACGGCAGCTCCGTCATCGTGTCGAGCCGCTTTGCGCTGTGGCGCGACGACAAGGGCAGGCCGCGCGCGATACTCGCGACCAACAACGACATCACGATGCGCAAGCGCATGGAAGCCGAGTTGCAGCGGCAGCAGGAGGACCTGCGCGCGACCATCGACGCGATTCCCGGCATGGTCTGGAGTTCGTCGCGCGATGGCGAACTGAGCTACATCAACCGCCGCTGGAACGAGCTTGGCATCACGCTGACGGGTGGCAGCGGCGACGTGTGGACGTCGATCGTGCATCCCGACGACTGGCCTGCGATGCATGCGGCGTGGCGCGGCGCGATTGCCACGGGCAAGCCGTTCGAGAACGTCGCACGCATCCGCCAGAGCAACGGCTCGTACCGGTGGATGCATATCGGCGCGGACCCGTTGCGTGATCAGAACGGCCAGATTCTGCGCTGGTACGGCGTGAATACCGATATCGAGGAGCGCAAGCAGGCCGAGCAGGCGCTGGAGCGCAGCGAGGCGTTCCTGTCCGACGCGCAGCGTTTGAGCCGCACGGGCAGCATCGCCACGCGCCTGCCCGCGGGCGCGATGTGGTGGTCGGACGAGACTTATCGGATCTTCGAGTATTCGCCTGACTACACGCCGGGCATGGAGCTGATCCTGGCGCGCACGCATCCCGACGATCTCGCACTGGTGCGCGAGGCGTACGAATCGGGGCGGTCGGGCGCGCCGTATGTCGATGTCGAGCACCGGCTGCAGATGCCCGACGGGCGCATCAAGTATGTGCACTACGTCGCGCATCTGGCCGTGCCGCAGTCGGCCAGCGTCGAATACGTGGGCGCGCTGATGGACGTGACGGAGCGCCATCTCGCGCAGGATGCGCTCGACCGTTCGACGGCGGAACTCGCGCATGTCACGCGCGTGACGATGCTCGGCGAACTGGCTGCGTCGATTGCGCATGAAGTCACGCAGCCGCTCGCTGCGATCGTCACGGCGGGCGACGCCGCGTCGCGCTGGCTGAACCGCGCGAAGCCCGATCTCGGCGAGGTCGGCCAGTCGATCAGTCAGATGGTGCGCGACGCGAAGCGCGCCAGCGACGTGATCCGCCAGATTCGCTCGATGGCGCAGAAGCGCGATCCGAGCCAGGCGGTGCTCGATCTGAACGGTATCGTGAGAGAATCAATCGAGCTTGTGCGGCGTGAACTGGACGCCGCGCGGGTCGAGCTGGAAGCCAGCTACGCGGAGCCGCCGCCGTTGGTGTGCGGCGACCGTGTGCAGCTTCAGCAGGTGGTCATCAATCTCGTGATGAATGGCGTGCAGGCGATGGCAGGTATCACGGGACAGGCGCGGCGCATGTGCATCGCCACGAGCCGCGTGGACGGGCATTATGGGCAGGTCGCCGTCGAAGATTCGGGAACCGGCATCAGCGAGGAGAACGTGGGGCGGCTTTTCAACGCGTTCTTCACGACCAAGGCGGACGGCATGGGGATGGGGCTGTCGATCTGCCGGTCGATCGTCGAGGCGCACGGCGGGCGTATCTGGGCCGAGTCTGAAGAGGGACGGGGCGCAACGATGCAATTCGTTTTGCCGATCGATAAAGGAACGTGCGATGAGCAGTGATGAAATGAACGACCCGAATCAGTCGATCGTTTATGTCGTCGACGACGACGATTCGATGCGCGCGGCCGTCACGATGTTGCTGCGGTCGGTGGGTTTGCGGGTTGAGGCTTTTGCGTCTGCGCAGGAGTTTTTGTCTTTGGACAAGCCTGATATTCCCAGTTGCCTGATTCTGGATGTGCGGCTGAAGGGGCAGAGCGGGCTTGCTGTGCAGGAGCAGATTGCTGCGGGCAATGTGCATGTGCCGATTATCTTCATGACGGCGCATGGCGATATTGCGATGTCGGTGAAGGCGATGAAGGCTGGCGCGATGGATTTTCTGGCCAAGCCGTTTCGGGATCAGGACATGCTCGATGCGGTTGCGACTGCGCTCGCCAAGGACGAGGAACGGAGAAAGTCCGAACGTTCGGTTTCTGACTTGCGGAAAAGGTATGAGTCGCTGACGCCGCGAGAGCGTGAAGTGATGGCTTTTGTTGCTAGCGGGCTCATGAATAAGCAGATTGCTGCTGAGATGAATCTCAGTGAGATTACTGTCAAGATTCACCGCGGGCAGGCTATGAAGAAGATGGAGTCCCGGTCGTTGGCTGATTTTGTTCTTAAGGCGGAAGCGCTGGGGGTTAAGTCATTGGAAGGGGGGGCGTCGGCGCGGACGCAGCGCGGGGTTTGAGGTTTTGGTGTTGTTCTGGCCCGTTTCGGGTTTTTTAGGCGTTGCCGGTCGGTGTGGTTGTTTTTGCGCTGGCATTCGCGGTTTGCTTTTGCTTTCGCTGGCATCCGCGTTTTGTTAGCTCGCTTCAGGCGTCGCCCCTGTGCGGGGCGGCACCTACTTTTCTTT
>NZ_JAGUUD010000147.1:0-16595 GCF_020177535.1 Paraburkholderia sp. XV
CAGGCTCCTTACCCAAGACAAGACCCCGCCCTCAAAAGCGGGGTCTTGGCGTTTCTGGACGCCAAACCTGAGCGTGCCTGATTCTCGGCTCGCACCGGCCGCAATTCGCCTGATTGCCGTCGATACTCGCAATTGAGTTAGTCCCCTCCGCACTTCGGCAACGACTGCTGGGCAGATCTTCGTCCTCGATGTCCCTTTGCGGCTTCGCTACAGGCGTCCGAGAAACCGCACGCGCATCAAGCTTCGTTCGAAACCACTGAACGCATTTCGACTCGATCGTTGGCGCTTTTTTTCCAGCGTGCTGTTGCGAGCACAGATGCCATTACCATCAACCCGCCTCCGACCCAGCCCCAGATAGACAGGTGCTCGCCAAGCCACGCATACGCGAACAGCGCACCAAAAGCCGGTTCGCTTCCCATCAGCAGCGCAACCCGGGTCGGGCTACTGCGCTTGACGGCAAAATTCTGCGCGAAGAATGCGAACAACGTGCACGCAGCCACCAGATAGCCGATGCTCATCCAGAAGCCGGCGTGTCCAGCGAACGTTGGCAGCGCAGGCCACGGCTGCGACGGACACACGAACGCCGCGATAACACTGCCAACCGCGACGGTGCCTGCCTGAACCGCCGTCACCGACAGTGGAGCGAGTGTCGAGTCGCGCATGACACGCCTCGTCACGCACATCATTAGCGCGCGGAGCAGCGCAGCCAAAAGAATCAGCGCATCGCCTGCAGTCGGAATGAAAGCGCCGCCACTCACCAACACGGCGCCAGCTAACGACAGCGCGACGGCAATACCTTCAACGCGCGACGGCTTTCGATGCAGCAGCACCCATTCGACGAGCGGCGTGAGCACGACACACAAACTGATAAGAAACGCTGCGTTCGAAGCACGTGTCAGCGATATCCCAAACGTCTCGGCCAACAGGATGCTGAGCAGTAGCGCACCCGTGGCAAGCGTGCCCGCCAGTTCGGACGCCTTCGCCTGCCGCAGCGAACGCAAAGCGGGCGACAACACCACGAAGGTCAACCCAAAGCGCAGCGCCAACAGTCCCAGCACGGGATAGAACGCGAGCGCGCTCTTCGCGACGCCATAGCTTGTGCCCCACACCATCGCGACCGCGAGCAGCATGAGGTCGGAAATCCAGAGCAAGCGTTTTTGCTTCGACATGGCGGACCGTCTATTTCTGTTAGCACAGTCCAAATTGTCGAGTATTGCGTCGAAAACTATAATTGGGTCTCGCGGAACATCTTTTATGTCGCAGGTGCACAGATGTGTCGATGGGAGCACGGCAATGAATCCCACTGAGCTTTTTGCGTTGTTACCGGACATGGCGACTTTTGCCCGCGTCGTCGACGCAGGCAACTTCTCGGTTGCCGCGCGCCAGTTGGGCAGCACGCCGTCGACGGTAAGCCGGCAGATCAAGCGCCTTGAAGAAGCGCTTGGCACGCGCTTGCTGGAGCGGTCGACGCGCAGTGTCCGGGTCACCGACTCGGGCGCGCAGGTCTACCGGTATTGCCGCGACATGGTGGGCGCGGCGTCAGGTGCGGTCGATGTCGCGGGCCAGATGGTTGGCGAGCCGCGCGGCAGGGTCAGTATTAGCGCGCCAATTGCATTTGCCCGATCCGTTATCCATCCGCTGATCCCTGGATTTCTGCGCTGTTTGCCGGACGTGGACGTCCAGTTGATTTTCGCCGACCGCGAAGTCGATCCGTTACGCGACGACGTCGATATCGTGATTCGCCTGACCCGTTCGCCTCCGCTGGGTCTCGCTGCCCGGCGGCTCGGAACCGTGAAATGGCTGCTATGCGCGTCCCCCGCTTATCTCGAGGCACATGGGACGCCGACCGAACCGCGCGATCTTGCCCGCCACGAATGCCTGTTTCTCGGAGAAACGGCTGACGACAATCGATGGCATTTCCGGCGTGCCACCGAGACGCAGACGCTGGAAGTAAGAGGGCGTTATATCGCCAATCATGCGGGCGCCCGTCTCGAGGCGGCGTTGCAGGATCTGGGCATTGCGATCTTGCCTGACTTTGCTGCTGTAGAGGCGCTGGAGCAAGGCGGCCTCGTCCAGTTGCTAGTCGATTGGGAGTTTGAGGCGCGCTCGTACATGGGGCCCGTCTGGTTGTTATATCCACCTAACCGCTTTCTTCCGTCGAAGGTGCGAGCGCTGATCGATTACCTCGCAAGCCACTTGCACGATAGCGCGGATGACTGAGGTTTCCCGGCAGCGCTGACATGGGTATTGCATTCCGTGACAGAAGGCTACCCGTGCAGTTCGGAATTGTCCTTCTGCCGGATTTCATGCTGACGGCATCTACGCCTGAACTATACCGGCGGCCGGAACGGGTATTCGTCGTCGGACGGCGAATGGATTGAGGAAACCGCTGGCGTTTGGCTGGCCGCGGTATTCACCGTTATTGCAGGGGCTGGAACGATTCTCCAGATTGTCGCATTCTTCTGCTAGTGCCAATCTGGAATCGGGCTATTCGAAGGCTGCACTCAACGACAACTGCACCGCATTTCCGCTGGGTCTTGCCTTGGCGGAAAATTCGTTGACCCATCGGAGATTCGCGGAAACGGGTGTTTTCCCAATCTTGCCGGCCCAGCCTATGGTTGGACCCATGCCGAGGGAATAGCCCTTCGCGCCACCGATCAAATCAGCGGTGGGGCCAGTATCGTTGCCGAGCTGCTGAATCCACCCACCTACGACGCCTACGCTCCATCCGCTCCTGAAGCGTTTGAGCGCCAGCACATCGAGTACGCTGACTGCGGCATTGTGATAGTTCGTGGCGCTATTCGTTGTGTAGAACTCGACACCGTAATTGATGGTCAGCTCGAGGTTGTTGCTGGGAAACAGCTTCGTATAGGCGATACCCGGTGTAAATGTCCAGGTGTTCTGACCGGCATTGGCAATACGATCGGGATTGTAAGCGCCCGTCGGTGCATAGATTTGCAGACTGAGTGCAGTGTAGTCAGTGGGCGAGAGACGATATCCCGCAATGACAGGTGCAAAGAAGAGATCGGCGAACTGGGTGGCACTGTCGGGACGCAGAAGTCCGTTGAACGACGACGCATTGGAATATTGAACAGGTACGCCAATGGATGAAGCAAAGTTCCATCCACCCAGGTTGACTCCCCAGGTCTTCACCAGGTTGGCGATCGTGTAGACGACCTGATAATCGAGGCCGCCCGTTATCTGATTCCCGGTAGATACTTTCTTGCTGGCGCTAAGCGATCCATCGTAATAGATGGTCGCCCACGAGACAATCCACTCGCTGTTGGGCGGGACGATTCCCCCGTACGGCGTTACCTGCTGACCGGTTATGGGGCGACCGACGCCCGTTTCAGTCGCCGACGAATTTTGCGTCATGCCGGCCACACACAAGATCGTCAGCAGACTATCGGTCATGTATTGAATCAAGCGACGCTTATGCATAGTGTTGTCTCACGATTCTGCTTGGTGTTCACGATGGGCTGAAGGGCGCAGACTGGCCTGCCGCAATCAGTGGGCATTCCATGAGGTTTAGCGGGTTAACGTGTGTCTGCGCGTAAAGGCCGGGAGTAGGGGCCGACCCGGGATGCTTCCAGAGATCGGCCCGCCGCTCAGGTTCGGTGAGGCAATCAGGTTCTTGCTGGATCTTTCAGATGCACGCGAACTGGGCCGCCGATGCTATTGAAGATGAGGTCGCCATTGGGCGCGTACTGGATGATTGCGTAAGCGCCGTTGCCGAGATTGTCTTTGCCGAACTCGACGCGCTGTACGGTTTTACCCGTGTCCCAGTCAAGACCTGTCAACTCCCAGCCGGTTTTCTTGTAATAGCCATTCACAAAGACGATACCCGACGCTGAACTGACGCTCGGTACCATGCTGATCGAAATCACATCGCTTCTCGTCCAGACGGATTGCCACCGATGCGCCTTCGGGTCCCACTCGAAACGTTCCGTACCGTGGCCCGGCTGGTTGACGGGACCAAGCGCCAATACATCGACAAGCTTGTCCTTCTCGCCGGATTGCGAAATGTTGTTGACGACAAAAGCGCCATAGCCCTTCACGACCACCGACTGTTCGGTCTGAATGAATTTTGGCAAGGGTGTCAATCCGGCCGTCACGGCGATCTGGCCTGCAATGCGGCGCGACTTCGCTCCAGCTGGCGCTTGCCAGCCGGTCGGGATTTTATTGCGCCAGAAGGCGACCAGATGCATGCGATTTGCGCCGTCGGTGATCACGACAAGCTGGTCCTGATCCCGTCCGAATCCCATCAGCGTAGGCGTGGAGCCTGTGCCATTGCCAAGCTTGATGGTTGGGGGTTGATCGCCAGTGTCGTAGGGTGACGTCCAGGCGCCGTCGGCAGGATCATCGGAGAGTCTGGTACCCGTCCAGACGAGCTTATGCATGATCTTGTTCGAGGCGATGTAGATGCCATTCTGATCGTCGATCGCAAATGAGTTAGTCACGACTTCACCCGGTGCGAGACGTATCGTTCGGGCCTTGCCTTCGAGTGAACGGTCGAGAACACTCACCGTGAAATTGGATGCGACGACGAGCTTTCCGTCATAGGTGATGCCAGTGCCAACGAGGTACGCGTCCGGACCGATCACTGAGCGCATATCGATGGTTTTGATGACCTTTATCCCGGCAGATGGGTTCTTCTCGTCGATCAGACTGAATTTCGTCAAGAATCCATCGGCGGTGTTGTAGTACACGCTGTTATCTTTATCCACGACCGAATAGACGCCATTTACTGCGCGTGTCCAATCGAGGCCGTAGATATCGGTCACCGCTTTTTGCACTTGCGCGGCATTACTGAAATGCTGACCCAGAACCCTGTCGTGCAACTGTGCAGAGATGATCTTCTGGCCTGGCGCCGCGATGCGAGCGACTTCCTTGAATCCGCCGTTCGACACGTCGATGTAGGTGACGCCTTCACTGGAGACACCCCACATATAAGACGGAGACGTCGACGCCAGCGTCATGATGTTGACTGGGCCCGCAACAATCCGTTTCTCCTTACGAAGATCGACCTCGAACGTGCCGCGTGGAACGGCATACGGAAAAGAATCGCTCTGGGACGAATCGAAATGGGTAATGGCGTATTTTTCTGCGGCCAGATAAGGATTGGGTTTTGGGTTGGCGGGGAGGTCTTGCGCAAGGAGAGTGAATGCAGGAATGAGGGTGGCGATACCTGCCAACAAACGAAAGCGCTTCGACATGAATTATCCTTTATCGCGGAATTGCGATCATGAAGTGTCCACAACACGGAGACACAAGAATGAGCAAACCAGATCATCTACATGGCTGGACAAACGGATCGCACGGAACCTGTGCAGCGGTTCGAGTGGATTGGTGATGACGGATCTCGGCGGTGACCCGGATCACGCGCCAGATTCCGGGTAGATTGATAATCTTCGGGTAGCGAGGTCTCGCTCACTCGCCAGCCGTTCTCCAAGATTGAAGCCATACGAAGCCGTGCATAGCGTGGTGTGGTGATGAAATCCTCTCCAACCCCGGCCCGAATAGTGGTCAAGTCCGAAATCCTGCCGAAGTTCCTCGTGGTCCCGATCCGTGCGCCAGTGGTAATGGGCGGCCGCGACTAGATCATTGATCGACGTGTCTTCAGGCAGTGTCGAAAGCCAGTATTTGACCGGTTCCGGCTCGCCCAGCGGCCACTTCAATAGCAGCCATTGCAATGGCTGCAGTCGCGCCCAGCATGCATGGCTGTCGGCATGCTGCACCCGCGCCACGCCAAAGCGGCTGCTTCTCAGATTGCCGTTTCCTTCGCGCCAGCTGATCGTCTGCAACGCGTGTGCCGGCAATTCCATGGCCAGCGCTCTGACGCTGATGGGATAGTGATCGGCCGTACGCCACGTTTGCGACGGCAGACGTCCCGTCTCCCTGTATCCCGTTGACGGCAGCGCTTCGGCCTGCGGGCGCCAGATGCGTGCCTGCGACGTGACACCCAATACGTACGGCAAGCCGAGGTCGATCAACCCTTGCCTGAACTCCGGGTCCATGCCGTAGCTGACATCGGCGAGCACGGGGCGTGAGGGCGTTCCCCCGGCAAGCAGCTTCTCGACTTGTTGAAGCGCAAGTTTCGGCCTGGTCGCAAACTGCACGTCGGCGGGGACGCCTGCCTTCCTGCGCCGGATCGGATCGTCGGCCCATGCGCGCGGCAAATACAGTCGCCAGCCGATCGGAAGGCTGGCGCTTTCGCAGGCTAGCGAAACACTCACGGCAATTTGACATTTGTCATATCTGCCCGATGCTTCGTGATTTTGTCTCGCGACGCCCACTGGCTGGCTGCCACGCTTTGGAAACGTATTGCAGCCGATGATCCACCAACCGCTGCGGGATAAGCCCGCCATTTGCGGGGTCACCCAACGGGCGACCTGTCTGAGCAGTTCGTCATCGCACCACGGGGCCCTGGCCACGAAATGATGTAGCGCCTGACGCATTGCTGCCGCGCGTGCAGGCTGAAGATCTTCCGCAATGGCATTCGTGCTCTTTCGCTCTAACGGTCGCATTAGACCCGTGCAATAGTCGCGCAGGCCGGCAATATGATGCTTGTGTCGAAACCCTTGAGAAAGATATTCCAGGTATTCATCGAACCGTTGAGATGTACTCATTGCATTGAAATTGCTTCATTAGACGCCGGGCGTTACTGTCGCATTCGCGAAATATTGCATGAGCGAATCGCGGCTGCGGAAACCGTGGAAATTCGACTCAGGTAGCTTGACGTTTGAACGCTGCGTCTGCATGAGGCGAACATGACATTCCTGTCATGTTCGACGCGGCGTGAGGCTTCTGAAGAACGACAGAGGACAAGCAGACTTCCACGGAAACCATCGCTTTGATATTGTTGTGCGCCTGCTGGAAGGTCTTCGGACCGCAAGTGATTCAAACGAGGTACCAGGTGATGCGAATTCTGATTGTCGAAGACGAGGGCAAGACCGGCTTGTATCTACGCAAGGGTTTGACGGAAGCAGGATATGTCGCCGACTGGGTAGAGGACGGCATTTCCGGACAGCATCAGGCTGAAACGGAGGACTACGACCTCCTTATCGTGGATGTGATGCTGCCAGGGCAAGACGGCTGGACACTGTTGCACAATCTCAGGCGCAGCAAGTCGACGCCGGTTCTCTTTCTGACCGCGAGAGACGACGTAGGAGACCGCATCCGGGGGCTCGAACTCGGCGCTGACGACTATCTCGCGAAACCCTTTGATTTTGTCGAACTGACTGCACGCGTAAAGTCGATCCTTCGCCGCGCGCGGCCGCAGGATTCGAATACGCTCCGTGTGTCCGACCTCGAACTCGACCTCACACGTCGTAAGGCCACGAGGCAGGGAAGAGTCATTCTGCTGACCGCAAAAGAGTTTGCGCTGTTGTGGCTTTTGATGCGGCGCGAAGGGGAGATCCTCCCGCGCGCGATCATTGCGTCACAAGTGTGGGACATGAATTTCAGCAGCGACACGAACGTGGTGGATTCGGCCATCCGCCGGTTGCGCTCCAAACTGGACGACCCTTTCGAATCCAAGCTGATCCATACCGTCAGGGGCATGGGTTACGTCCTGGAAGTCCGAAGCCAGGCGACACCGTGATTCGCTCGTGAAGCACGGGTACGTGTTTTCAATCGATGCGATGTGCTGACGAGTGAGCGTTTGATATGCATCGCGAATTCTTTGTGCTTTCTCAAAGTTGCCCCTGTTGCCCGCGTGCTTAATCCCATGGCAGTGGCAGGCGCAGTACTATTCTTTCGTCCGCAGCGCGGATGAGGCGGGCCGAGTCGGCATTGCGACGCGTATCGAAAGTCAGCGCTCTGCGCGAGCCGTTGCTTCGTCAGGAATGGGCTGATGCTGAACGGCAAGGTGAGCGATGGACCGGACACTTGTCGGCGGTCGGAACGGGAAAGCAAATGTGTCGTGGATGCGCAATTCTGAGGTGGTCGGCGTGTGCATGCTGCCAGAAAGACGCGGGCACAAGATTGGCAGCCTGTCGGTTCACGGCTTGTAACTCGCGGCAATAGCGTGTGGCAACCAATCATGCTTCGCTATTTGCCAGCTAGCCTGCGTATCCGGCTCACTGTGCTGATCGCTTTCTATGCATCCATAGCGTTCGCCGTCAGCGGATTTGTGGTCTATGAAGCCATGATGAGTCGTGTCGAAGCGAATGCAACCGACAAGATGGAACAATTGATGTCGGCACTCCAGGTTCACCTTGTCGAAGTGAAATCGACGGACGGGATTACACGCGATCCCGATGCCTGGACAGAGCATGTGCATGGGCGCGAGTACGTGGCATTCGCGATGTTTGACGTGGCTGGTAAGGAGTTGCTTTCGACGCGAGGCTTTCGCAATTACCCGCCGGTTCTGGATGTCCAGACGCCCCGCAATCCTGTCAATCTCTCCACACCCACTACCGCATTGCGATATCTCGTGGCCATCGTGCCGCTCGACGGGCGTGACAGCCCGGCGGTTCGTGTCGCCGTACAGTACGACAGCAGTGAAGAGCACGAGTTGGTAAGGTCGAATGCCGAGATCATTTTTATCATGGGGACAATAGGCATTCTGCTTGCGGCTATCTCGGCCTACGGCGTGACGATGCTCGGGCTAAGCCCTCTGCGTCGCATTGTCACGCGAGCTGAGCAGATGTCGATCGACGGGCTCGGGCAACCGTTGCCGAAGCTCACAAGCTCAACCGAGCTGTTGGAACTCGGACAGGCGTTCAACGGTATGCTGGCGCGTCTGGACGACTCGTTCACACGCTTGAGCGAGTTCTCTTCCGATCTCGCACATGACTTGCGCACCCCGCTCACGAATCTGCGAGCGGCGGCTCAGGTCGCTCTCGCGCAGTCGCGTGCTGCGCCCGAATACCGCGAAGTGATTGAATCGAGCGTAGATGAATACGAGCGCTTGTCGAGAATGATCGACGATATGCTGTTTCTTGCGCGCGCGGAGCGCGCTGACCTGTCGCTATCGATCTGCGAGTTCGACGCAGCAGCGCAAGCGCGTCGCGTCAGCGGTTTTTACGAATCGCTGGCGCAAGCGGCCGATATCGCCATCGATGTCCGTGGGCAGGGAATCATTCACGCCGACTTGCTGTTGTATCAGCGCGCGGTCAGCAACCTGCTCGCTAACGCGATCGTGTATGCGCCACGCAATTCGACTATCGACATTGAATGTTGGGAGCAGCCGGATGCGGTCGTGGTTCTGGTGTCCGATCGCGGTCCGGGGATTGCGCCGCCGAATGCGGAACGGATCTTCGAACGTTTCTACCGCGCCGATCCACCGCAGGGAAAAGCCATTTCCCACGGTGAGGGACTCGGGCTTGCCATTGTCAAATCGATCATGAATCTGCACCACGGAGCGTGCGGCGTGAAAAGTGACCCAGCCGTCGGAACGACATTCTGGTTACAGTTCCCTGTTGAAAAAACTCATTGATACACGGCATGGCATGCGTGATTGCTTTGATGTTAGAGCGGAAACATCAAAGCGGGCGAAACTGGAGAGCGAAGTTTTGACACTATTGAACCATGTGCGAATCGCGAAGATGTGTATTCGGCGGGACAAAGGCAATGTGGAGCACCCTATATCGAAACACGTACCGATCTATTTATGTCTTTTAAAACAACTGTCTATGCATCTTGGTCACGTAGAAGTTCCATTTCGATGGTATATCGCGGTGTCACACTAAAGCGAAAGTGCTTCAAATAAATGGAATACTCGGCAATCTGATTCGTCAGATTTCCGATTGCTTCTGCCATATGAGCAATCGGGAGATTTCCATGTACTAAGGAGTTTGAAGCATGAAACAACAAATCGTTCTCGCCTGCGCTGTGGGTGCCTTTGCGGTGAGCGCGCACGCACAAAGCAGCGTCACTCTGTATGGCTCGATCGACGCCGGCATCACGTATGCGAACAACGTCAGCGGAAAGAGTGTCTGGCAACAAGGTAGCGGCAATCTGTCGAACAACTACTTTGGCTTGCGCGGTGCCGAAGAACTCGGCGGCGGCCTGAAGGCCGTCTTTACGGTAGAAAGCGGCTTCGATCTGAACAACGGCGGCTTCCATAACAACGACGATATCTTTAACCGTCAAGCCTTCGTCGGCCTGAAGAGCGACCGATATGGCTCTGTGACGCTGGGACGTCAATACGATTCGACCTCGGAATATCTCGGGCCGCTGTCGGCTGCAGGTGCTGGCTTTGGCAACAATCTCGCCGGCCATCCGTTCGACAACGACAATCTCGCGCAAACATACTCGACCAAGAACGCGGTCAAGTACACCAGCCCGAACTATGCGGGTGTCGAGTTTGGCGGCATGTATGGTTTCAGCAACGACGCGAACGGCTTTGCGAACGGCCGCACGTGGAGCCTGGGCGCGAGGTACGGGACTGGTCCACTGAACGTCGCCGCAGGTTACACACAATCGGATAACTCAGGTGGACTCGGCGGAGCGAACAGCGCAGCGTCGGCAAGTCAGAACATTTCGGCGACGCTGCAGCGCACTTACGGTTTGGGCGCCACTTATGCGTTCGGCCCGGCACAGGTCGGTCTGGTGTGGACGCATTCGCAGATCGACGGCCTCGCGAGCCTGTCGAGCGGCGGTGCTGCACTGCCTGGCCTTACGGGGATGAACCTGCATCTGGACAATTATGAAATCAACGGGCAGTACAGGCTGACGCCGGCACTGGCAATCGTCAGTTCGTACACGTTCACTGACGGCACGGTGACAGGCAGCAACAGCAGCAATTCGCCGAAGTGGCACACATTCGTGTTGGGTACCGACTATTCGCTGAGCAAGCGGACGGACGTGTACCTGGCTGGCGTGTACCAGCACGCTTCTGGCTCGCTCGGTTATGACGCGAACGGTAACGGCATCGCGAACGTGGCGTCCATCAACCTGCTGTCGCCGTCGTCAACCAACAACCAGGCCGCAGCAACGATCGGACTGCGCCACCGCTTCTGATCGACGGGAGATCGGGCAGATTGCAGAATCCGTGATCTGCCCTTTGCGAAGCGAGGGGAGTGCGAAGTCGAAATCCGCCCGCATGGTTGGTGGGTCTTCGCTGGTAGAAGGACGGTGAAGGCCCGTCTGGTAGTGCATCGAAAGTACTGTTCGAGGCCGCTCGCGAACCTTTAGGTTCAGCTCGACGCGTCATGGACTGAACCTGCTCAGCGGGACGATGTGCGCGGATGCGCGTTTCAGGAAGGTGAATTGAAACTGGGCCGTCCGAGTACCGGACTGCGACCACGAACATCCGGATGCATGTGCAGGCACATGCATCCGGCAGCGATGGAATCAGAACCGGTACGCCAGTCCTACCGATCCGAAGATAGCAGCCTTGTGTTCGACGACTGGGCTGTCGGCTGCGTCGCCCACCAGACTGGACACACCCAGCACGGCAGCCGTGCTCCAATGCGGGTTGAGTTGATGCTTCCACGTAACGCTGGCGTCGACACCCTTGATGCCCCCGGAGGGCGAATATCCGGCGAGCCTCGACTGGCTTGCAAGTGACTCCTGCTCGGTAACGCCGAAATAAGTATTCATGTAATCCCCATTACCGAAGGTTGCGCCCACCGCCAGGTGGACCGTGTTTTTCGGCGTCGCCAAAGCAGCGTAACTGCCCGCGAGACGGACCTTAAGACCATATCCACTGTGAGTCGCCTGCAGCGCATTGAGCGACGCGTGCCACTTGCCGCGACGCCAATCCACGAACGCGCCGACGCGGGCCGTATTGGAGATATCGTTGGTTCCGGCAAGGCGAGATGAATCGTCCGCGTCCCGCCCAAAATCGAACTGCGCAATCAAACCCGTCGAAATGCCGGCTCCGATCGGATAGCGTATTCCGGCTGAGAGCCCGGAAACAAAAAAGAGTCCATTGTCGTAGGCGAATAATGGCAAGGGCAGTGCGCGGTACGATGCCGCACCATCGTATTTGGGCATGACATTGACTTGTGCGCCAAGCGAGGCCTCGGCGGAGTGGGCAAATCTTGATGAAATCACCATGGCCGCGCCAATGGTTAGCGCTGCTGCGGCGTGGAGATATCGCATGTTCGATTCCTTAATGATCGATCTGAAATCCAGGGCTGGCAATGGCGCACTGGAGCGTCCACCATGGGCGAGACGCTGGAATTTGATCGTTTGAATAGGGTTACTTAATAAATAGAACGCGTTTGAAAAATTGAAGCGATATGGAATCTATTTTCCGGAGACGCGTTTGTTCATCAATTGATATTCAGATCTGGTGTGTGGATTAAATAGGTGCGTTGACCGGGCCGGAATGAATTTTTACTCTACCTTCGTTCTGAGGATTGGGTCGTCCATATTGGTCATTTTTCGATCCGGACTTTTATTTGAATAAGGAAATTTATGTTTTATCAATGATCTTACTGTTACTTGAATTTCAAACTGTAGGTCGTGTTAAAAAATGGCGTCTAGCGTATGCGTGTGAAGAGAACCCAAGGAACTTCCAATGAGTTACTGGCAGGTGTTGATACATACGGCCAGGGCGATCCCGATCCTCCTGGTCGATCACAGTCTATGGCGCTCGATCCGCACACACCTCTTGGGGTTGACTATCGATATTTGCGAGATCGCGGGGCGCGTCGGTGCTGTTCTTCTTTTTCCCGTTGTCGTGCCGATTGTGTCGCTTCTGATTGCAGCGTCAATGCGCCGGGAACGATGCGAACGGGAAAGCACTTCGAGTTCCGTGGGCCTAGGCGATCGTGATGTCGGAGGAGACCGGAAAGTTGTCTGGCGTGCGCCGCGCGAACCGCTATCGGAATAACCGGGGTGAGTTACCCTCGAGAAAAGAATCCCTTTAAACAGGACAATTTGGATGATTAAAGCAACGACGTTGGCAGTGGCGGTTATCGTTAGCATGAGCGTCGCGCCGTGGGCGAGCGCGCAGACCGCTCAACCCGCTTCGGGTGTGCAAGAGCAATCCGCGCTTGCCGCACGGGTACAGGCGCTTCTCGCGACGGCGCCACCCGTGGATATCAAGGCACGGATCGCCGATATCGACCGTGCATCGCGCATCATTACCCTGCATGGTCCGAAGGGACACGACATCGATGTTGCGATAGGTCCGCAAGTCGAAAATTTCAATCAACTCCGCGTTGGCGATCATGTTGAAGTGCTCTACAAAAACGCGTTGCTCGTGTCGGCGGACAAGGTCGCTGATGCGGACAAGGGGATTCGCAAGCGCGTCGATTCGAGCGTGTACCAGTCGACACCGTCGGGATACAGCGCCGCGCGTCAGATCGAGGTTCAGGCCACAGTGCTCGATATGAACGCCAGCAAGCGCGAGGTGCGGTTGCGAGGGGCCTATCAGGCAGTCACGCTCGTAGTCGGTCCTGACATCGACTTCAAGACTTTGAAGGTGGGCGATACCGTACATGCCGTGTTCGTATCGGCGTATGCGACGCGGGTGACGCCTATTAGTGCGCATTAGGGCGAGCCTGCAAGCAGCAGCTGGACACGCAAAGAAGTCTATCGGCGCGTACAGGCACTTCTCTGACTTTCCGGCACGGGCGACGCTCGACAAGAACGAGGCAATTGCGTAACCGATGAACAATCGATTCTTGCCGCGAACTCTGGGGGCGAGGTTAACCGCTCTGATTTTTGTCTCTACCTCGGTCATTCTGGCACTCAGTGGCGCCGCGCTTTATGAGGCCCTGCGCAGTCGAATGTCCTTGGCGGCGAGCGGTCATATGCAGGCGACGCTTGAGGCACTGCAAGCCGATCTCGCAAACGTGCGCGCGACGAGTCGCATCTCGAACCATCCCCATGTCTGGACCGATCAGATGGAGGGCCATCAGAACATGGATATGGCCATCTACGATATGGCCGGACGCCGTCTCGTCAGCACGCGTGGCTTCCAGCCATTTGCACTGCTCGGCGATCTGCCGCCGGATCGCCGGAATGCCGCGTTCGATACCCGAGGCGCGAGGTTTCGCTATATCACGGCACTGGCGCGGCTCGCCGGAGACTGTGTATCGGTGCGCGTCGTGGTCCAGTACGACAAATCGGAAAACCTTGCCTCGTTGCGCGCGCACGCGTGGACGATCATGCTGATCGAAGTGGTGGGTGTAGGAATCGCAGCAGCATTTGCGTACGCCATTACCGTGTTCGGGCTCAGCCCGCTTCGACGCTTCGTCTCTTATGCGGAGGAGATGTCCACGTGCCGTCTCGCGCAACCTTTATCTGGATTCGATACATCGCAGGAGTTGAAGGAACTGGAGCACGCTTTCAATGGCATGCTTGAAAGGCTGAACGATTCGTTTACGCGCCTCGGCCAGTTCTCCTCGAATCTCGCACATGATATGCGTACGCCGTTGACGAATCTGCAGGCAGCGGCGCAGGTGGCACTGTCGCTGCCGCGCAGCACGGAGGAATACCGTGACGTCATCGAGTCGAGCGTGGAGGAGTATCAGCGTCTGTCGGGAATGATCGAAGATATGCTCTTCCTTGCACGCTCGGAGAAAGCGCACACGCTAGTCAAGGTCTGCTTGCTTGACGCCGTAGTCGAGGCCGGACGGGTGGCGGGCTACTACGAAACCGTGGCATCCGATGCGGGCGTCACCATCGAATTGAGCGGGCGCGCCGAAGTTCGCGCGGACCTGCTGCTTTTCCAGCGTGCCTTGAGTAATCTGCTTTCCAATGCGCTGGCCCATGCGCCTCGCGGGTCGGTTATTTTCGTCACATGCCGCGAGAAAGCCGGTGCAGCGGAAATCGCGGTCACGGATACGGGCGAGGGCATTGGGCGAGAGCATGTCGATCGCATCTTTGAACGGTTTTACCGAATCGATCCGTCGCGGCACAATCGCGGCTCGGGAACCGGCCTCGGACTCGCGATCGTGAAATCGATCATGGAAAACCATGGTGGACAATGCGGTGTGGAGAGCTGTCCGGGCGTGCGCACTACGTTCTGGCTTCGCTTTCCTTTTGCAGACGTGAACCGGGAAGCGGGTTCCGGCGACACGTCCTGAATTCGCGACGCAGGTGGCGGGCTCTACCGCCACACCTTCAATCAACTGCTATCGCTGAACGCTTAAAGCGTCGCGCTCGTTCGTCTGGTGCCGCTCAAATGCAGATGTTCTCGCGCATTGTGGCGTGCGCTCCAACGCTGAAGAAGTCCTTCGGGAGGTGATTGCCAGGTCGAATAGAATACATTGCCCACCTCCGACGATATCGAGTTGGACGGCAATGCGACTGTGACGCTGGGCTATCTGTAACCATCCCATCCATGTCTGGACACGACGAGCGCGGTGACCAGACATGTCATGTGTGAACGGAAATGTTCGATAGAACCCATCATCCCGTACGAGGACACCGGAGTGGCTAATCGGCGGGCGTGGCAGACGGAAGTCAGATTCGAGTTGTTCACACAGTTCGCCAATTGATCGCGCCGCCGGATCGCCGACCATGACGCGTTTATCATGTCTGCGTCATGCAAGAGCAGCGACGGGACGGCATGCTATGTACTCCGCCCGTCAATCGCACGATTTCATGATTTCCGAACTCGCACTACTCGAGCAGCTGAGGCTGGCTATCGCCCGTAAAACCCTGGAGGTGTCTTATCAGCCCGTCATCAGGCTCGCCGACAACACCTGCGTCGGTGTCGAATCGCTACTCAGATGGCGGTTGCATGGCCAGGATATCTCGCCGGAGATCGTCGTTGGCCTGGCGGAACAGCATCGGCTGATGGGACCATTGACCGATCTCGTGCTCCACAAGAGCCTTGACGACCTGGCGTGCGTACTGAGCTCGGATCGGTCGTTTCGCGTTTCGATCAATGTGGGCAGCGACGACCTTCGCAGCGTCCGCTTTCTGGATGTTCTCGCGCAGGCGTTGAAATGGACGGGCGTCCGTGCTTCGCAAGTGGGCATCGAAGCCACAGAAAGAGGTTTCATGCATCCGGATGCGACGCGTAGCATCATTGCCGCGCTCAGATGGGCGGGGCATCCTGTGTACATCGACGATTTCGGCACAGGATATTCCTGTCTTTCTTACCTGGGGACATTTCACGTCGATGCGCTGAAGCTCGACAAGGCATTCGTCAATCCCGTCGAGAATGCGCACGCCAGCAGCGTGGTCGCACCGCACATCATCGCGATGGCACATGATCTGGGAATGGAAATCGTCGCCGAGGGCATCGAATCGGCGGCGCAGGCGGAGTATCTGATGCGCAAGGGGGTGCAGTATGGACAGGGCTGGTACTTCGCGAAAGCGATGCCTGTTGTTGAATTATTGCCGTGGCTAGCGGAACATGCGCAATCGGTGAAGCGGGATGAGCGCAGGCGTTGTGCGCGTTCTCCACGTTTGCAGCTATTGCGCACGCCATAAAAAAGCGCGAAACGCGTGTTTCGATCGCCGATTCGAGATCGAGGTCCACCGTGGTCACAGGCGTATTGATACTTTGTGCGCGCATCGATGTCAGCGTGTCGAGGGCGGGCTGGGCTCACACGGCAAATACGTCGCTCACGTCGGGATTTGCTTTTAGGGTTTGGGTTTGAGTTGGGCTGGGTTGGTTTTTCGCTGGCATCCGCGAATCGTTAGCGTGCTTCAAGCGTCGCCCCTGTGCGGGGCGG
>NZ_JAGUUD010000148.1:0-16470 GCF_020177535.1 Paraburkholderia sp. XV
AAAGAAAAGTAGGTGCCGCCCCGCACAGGGGCGACGCTTGAAGCTAGATAACGTAACGCGGATGCCAGCGAAAACCCAAGCAAACCAAACCAAACCAAACCAAACCGCCCGCGCCACGAAAAGGCGCAAACGCGGATGCCAGCAAGGCCCCATGCAAACCCAAACATAGCGCCCGCTGGCAAAACCAAAAAACCAAAAAACCAAAAAACCAAAACCAATAAACCTAAACCTTAAACCCCACTCTTCGTGACGACAGGTACCCAAACCCCATTCTTAACCTGATAAAGGGTAGAAGCAGCACTCTTCAACGCCCCTGTGGCATCAAAAGAAATCGTCCCCGTCACCCCTTCAAAATTGATCGACTTCAACGCAGCGCGATAAACCTTCGGATCCGTCGACTTCGCCGTCTCCATCGCCTTGATCACGGCCCACGCCGCGTCATACCCGAACGGCGCATACGACAGAATGTCATCGCCAAACCGCTTCTTGAACTTCGCCGAGAAGTCCTTGCCGCCCGGCAGCTGCGCGAGCGGACGGCCATACTCCCACGCCATCGCGCCTTCCGCCGCATCGCCAGCAAGCTTGATGAACTCCGGATCTTCGACACCGCCGCCGCCCAGCAACTGCGCCGTCATCCCAAGCTGCTTCATCTTCTTCGCAATCGCAGCCGCCTGCGTATCGAGCCCGCCGAAGAAAATCAGATCGGCATTGGTCGACTTGATCTTCGTGAGCTGCGTGCTGAAGTCGACAGCCGTGTTGCTCGTGAACTCGCGCGCGACGATGTTGCCGCCCGCCGCCTTCACCGCTTTCTCGAATTCGTCCGCTTCACCCTGGCCGAATGCCGTGCGGTCGTCGATGATCGCAATGCGCTTGGCCTTGGTGGTCTTCACCGCGTACGTGCCCGCGTTGCCGGCGTTTTGCGCGTCCGTCGAAATCACCATGAACGTGTTCGCAAACCCGCGATTCGTGATGGTCGGGTTCGTCGCGGCAGGGTCGATCATCGGTATGCCCGCCTGCTCGTAAATTTGCGAAGCCGGGATCGTCGTGCCCGAATTGAAATGGCCGACAATGCCCGACACGTTCTGATCCACCAGTTTCTGCGCAGCCTGCACGCCGATGCGCGGGTCGGCCTGATCGTCCTCGGATACGAGATCGAAGCGCGCGACCTTGTCGCCAATCTTGATCTTCTGGGCGTTGGCTTCCTCGAGGGCAAGCCGCACGCCGTTCTGCAGGTCTTTGCCGTAGCCCGCGTTGGCACCCGTCATCGGCGCGGCAAAGCCGATCTTCACGGGCAGTTCGTCAGCGGCGAAACTGCTGAGCGGCGCGATGGACAGCACGGCGCCCAACATCACGGCAAACGGGTTCAGCGTCTTGCAAAAGCTCATGGTTTCTCCTTACATCGGCAGACAGGGATGGTAGAAACAGCCGGCTTGCAGCGCGCGCCGCGCATGATTCGAAAGCGCGGCGCTGCCGGTCGGATTGCGCGATGCAGTGTGTCGACAGGTCTCCTTCAATACGTACGCAAACAATGCACGGACAAAAACACGGACGAGATTACGGACGATGCAGCGTGCAAGGCAATGCTGGAAAACACCAAAGCCAAAACGACTGCGCGCCGTCTGCCGACGGACCGGGAATGTCGCGCAACCCGCGTGCTGCAGCCGATCCGTGGCGCGAATATAGAAAGCCAATATGCGTGCGTCTTGGCAGTTCGCGGCATGTTGGATGCGCATTTCAGCACAGCGCGGCCGCACGCTTTTAAGCGTCGGCTGCGAAGGTGAACGGGAAGCTTGCCGGGGAAAGCGGGGAGGGTTTAGCGTGCCGCATGCGCGAATGCGCATGCGGCACGCCCATCGATCAGTGTGAAGCGCGCAGCGCGTGATGTCGAAAGCGCTGCGCGAGCTTGCGTGTGAAGTTGTGTGCGAGGGTGCGTGCGAGCTTGTGTGTGAAGTTGCGCGTCAGCGCGGACCGTTCACTGCTCGCCCTGCATGCGCAACAGTTCTTCGCGCAGACGCAGCAGCGGCTCTTTCACGTCGTCTTCGGCCCATGTGTCGAGGTCGTCGATTGCGCGGTGACAACCGTCGAGCACCACGTCGAGATCGACGGGCACGCCGTTGGCCAGCGCGAACTGGATGGTTTCCGCGAACTGCTGGCACTCGTCTTCGCCATACGAGATGTCGAGATTGTCGGCGATCACCTGGGCGATGTTGCTGCGCGCCTTGTCGTCGGGTGTGACCATATCGACGATGCCGCGCGCGACGGCGGGCGAATAGTACAGCGCAATATCGAGCCATTGCGCGGCATCGAAATCCGCTTCGCCGAATTGCGCTTCGAAGAATTCGATCGCTTCCTGCTCGTGCATCTCGTCTGCGTCGACGCTGATGCACAACTCTTCAAACTGCTCTTCACGTTCGCTGCGAATCGTGCCGTCCATCTGTGCCTCTCTTGCCAGTCAACCGGTGCCAATAAAAAATGCCGCGCATTTTCACGCGCGGCACGCATTATAGGACGTCAGGCCGACGCAGGCGTGTAGCGTGTGCGCTGCGTCAATCGCGCCGCTGGCTAGGCCGACTCCACCACCCACGCATCGAACCATTCCCGCGGACGGGCAATTTCATCCTGCGCGGCGATAATCTCCAGCTCATAGCGCCCCGCGTCCCATGTTGCGCGCACGACGGCATTCACGGCGGCGACGGTATGCTCGAACGCGCTGCGCACCGAGTCGCCGAGCAGCGTGCGCGCGACGAACACGGCGCTCGTCAGATCGCCGACACCGACCGGCTGCCGCGCGAACGGATAGAGCGGCCGTTGTCCCATCCACGCTTCGCGCTCCGTCACGACGAGCATGTTGAAGCGGTCAGCAAGGCTGTTGCGATCGAGCAGATGCTTGACGAGCATCGTCTTCGGGCCGCGCTCCATCACCTCGCGGCACGCCGCGACAGCTTCCTCGACGGTCTCGATCTCGCGCCCCACGAGCCGTTGCAATTCGCTGTGGTTCGGACACATCACGTCGGATACCTCGGGCATCGTCCGGACCAGAAACTCCTGGATGCCCGGCTCGACGCGGCAGCCCGTCGACGTGCCCATCACCGGGTCGCAGAAATAGCGCGCATGCGGGTTCGCTGCCTTCACGGCGCGCACGATCTCGATCACCGACTGCGCCTGCTCGGGCGTGCCGAGATAGCCCGACAGCACAGCGTCGCAGCGCGGCAGCACGCCGATCGCGCCAATCCCTTCGACGAGCGCGAGCATCTGCGACGCATCGATCGCGCTGCCTTCCCAATGGCCGTACTGCGTATGGTTCGAGAACTGCACCGTGTTGAGCGGCCACACGTTGACGCCAAGACGCCGCATCGGGAACACCGAGGCGCTGTTGCCCGCGTGCCCGAATACGACGTGCGACTGGATGCTCAGAACGTTTTTCATGTCGAACCGATACGGCGCGGGAAGGGCGCCGGAAGAAAGAATGTGCAACGGATGGTCCTGCTTCGATGCACCGCTTTGGCGCGGCGGACAACGAACGCAGATGCGCGGCAGCGCGTCGCCGACGGGACGCGTCGCGCTCTGTTCATCACAAGATACATGAGTTTTCGCGCGCCGGAATCGATCCGGCCCCGTCGTGTTGCGTCGAACCATCAATGCGCAAGCAGATGTTGCGCAAGATCATGCGCGCGTTTGCCCGCTTAGCGGCTCACACCAGCTCGCGGTATAGCGCGAGATAGCGTTCCGCCGACGCGCCCCAGCCGAAGTCCTGGCGCATCGCGCGGCGCTGCGTGGCTTTCCAGTCGGTGCGCCGCGCGTACAGCGCGAATGCGCGGCGGATCGCGGCCGTGAGCGCTTCCGGCTCGAAGCGCTCGAACACGAAGCCTGTCGCCAGATCGTCGGCGATGTTTTCCAGCGACGCGTCGACGACGGTATCAGCAAGGCCGCCCACGCGATGCACGAGCGGCAGCGACCCATACGCGAGCGCATAGAGCTGCGTCAGCCCGCACGGCTCGAAACGCGACGGCACGGCAATCACATCGCTGCCCGCTACGATCTGATGCGCGAGCGTTTCGTCGAAGCCGAGCTCGACGGCGACGCTATCGGGATGCGCCTGCGCGACCAGCTGCAAACCGTTTTCGAGCGCCGGGTCGCCCGTGCCGAACACCACTAGCTGGCCGCCGCGCTTGATGATTTCGGGCAGCGCCGCGAGCAGCAGATCGAGGCCTTTCTGTTCGGTCAGCCGGCTCACCACGCCGAACAGCAGCGCGTCGCTTTTCTGCGCGAGACGGAAGCGCTCCTGCAGCGCCGTCTTGCACGCACGCTTGCCGGCGAGGCGCGTGTCCGAGTAGTGCGCGGCGATCAGCTGGTCGGTGGTCGGCCGCCAGATCGTGTAGTCGACGCCGTTCAGAATCCCTGACAGATCGTGCGAGCGCTGGCTCAACAGCCCGTCCAGCCCGCCGCCTTGCGCGAGCGTCTGGATTTCGCGCGCGTAGGTCGGACTGACGGTCGTGATGCGGTCGCTGTAGAACAGGCCCGCCTTCAGAAACGACATCTGTCCGTAGAATTCGACGCCGCTCATGTTGAAGAAGTCGGCGGGCAGTCCGAGCTGGCCGAACTGATGCGACGGAAAGACGCCCTGATACGCGAGGTTGTGGACCGTGAAGACGGTGCGCGCGACGGGCTTGCCGCGTTCGCGCTCGGCCGCTTTCAGATAGGCGGGCGCGAGTCCCGCGTGCCAGTCGTGCGCGTGGACGATCTGCGGCGCCCATGCGGGATCGAGATGCTGCGCGATCTGCGCCGCCGTCCAGCCGAGCATCGCGAAGCGTTGCGCGTTGTCGCCGTACGGCACGTGTTCGGCGTCGAGATACGGATTGCCGGTGCGGTCATACAGCGTCTGTGCGCGGATCACGTAGACGACGAGGCCGTTCGCGCTCAGCGTGCCGCGCTCCAGCGTGACGTTCGACGCGCCGAAGCGATCGCCGATCCGCGCGACGGGCTGCAGGTCCGACAGCCCGGCTACGACGGCGGGGAAGCCGGGCAGCAGCACGCGCACGTCGGCGCCCAGCTCGATCAGCGCGGGCGGCAGCGCGCCCGCGACATCGGCGAGGCCGCCCGTTTTCAGAAGGGGATACAGCTCGCTAGCGACATGCAGTGCGCGGATCGTCATGGGCTTCAGTCCTGTTCGCCGGGGTTGCGGTGGATTGGGCAGTGTCGTTTCGGTGCGTCGCACGGTGTCGATCCGCGCCGCGCGCGCGTGGCGGAGCGCAACGGCATGCAACCGCATGCAACCGCAAGCAGCGGCACCCGCCGAAGCGCCACGCACTGCGTCGTGCGTCGTCGCGTGCCGCCTGCGATCGCCGCGCCTGCCGGGTCCGCCCGCGGGCCGCTACCGTGCAGCCGCCGACTGCCGCTTGAGCGCCTCGGCCGTCACCAGCACGACACCGCTGTCGGTCCGGTAGAAGCGTTCGCCGTCGCGCACCGGGTCTTCGCCGATCACGGTGCCGTCGGGAATCTGGCAGCCGCGGTCGATCACGACCTTGCGCAGGCGGCAGCTCGCACCGATCGACACCTGCGGCAACAAGACTGCCTCAGCGATGTTACAGAACGAATTCACCACCACATTCGACGACAGCACCGAGCGCGAAATCTGCGAGCCGGAGATCACGCAGCCGCCGCACACGATCAGGTTGGTGCCCGAGCCTTGCAGCCCGTTCAGGTCGCGCACGAACTTGGCGGGCGGCAATTGTTCCTGGTGCGTCCAGATCGGCCAGTTGCGGTCGTAGAGGTCGAGCGCGGGAATCGTCGACGCCAGATCCAGATTCGCAGCCCAGTACGCGTCGATCGTGCCGACGTCGCGCCAGTAAGGCTCGACGCTCGGGTCCGACGACACGCACGACATGCTGAACGGATGCGCGATCGCCGTCCCCGACGTGACGACGCGCGGAATGATGTCCTTGCCGAAGTCGTGATCCGTCGCGACGCTGCTGATGTTCTCCTCGAGCAGCGAGTACAGGTAATCGGCGCTGAACACGTAGATGCCCATGCTGGCTAGCGCGATGTCGGGGCGGCCGGGCATCGCGGGCGGGTCGGCGGGCTTTTCGACGAAGCCCGTCACGCGGCGCTGTTCGTCGACGTGCATCACGCCGAACGCCGTGGCTTCCATGCGCGGCACCTCGATACAGCCGACCGTGCAATCGGCGCCCGATTCGACGTGATCCATCACCATCCGCGTGTAGTCCATCTTGTAGATGTGATCGCCCGCCAGCACGACGACGTATTTCGGGCCGATCGAGCGGATGATGTCGAGGTTCTGGAACACGGCGTCGGCCGTGCCGCGATACCAGTGCGCGCCTTCCACACGCTGCTGCGCCGGCCACAGGTCGATGAACTCGTTGAACTCGCCGCGCAGGAAGCCCCAGCCGCGCTGCACATGCCGCAACAGCGAATGCGCCTTGTACTGCGTGACGACGGCGATGCGGCGGATGCCCGAGTTCAGGCAGTTGGACAGCGCGAAGTCGATGATCCGGTATTTGCCGCCGAAGTGCACGGCGGGCTTCACGCGCTTGTTGGTCAGCGGCCCGAGGCGCGTGCCGCGTCCGCCTGCGAGGACGATGGCGAGTGTCGTGTGTTGCAGATCGTTGAGGCTTGCCGGCGAATCCATGTGCGTCTCCGTTTATGGGTGAGCCCTGGTGGAAGCTTTTCTTTGCCCCGGCGTTGCTGTGTTTTTCTGTTTTATCTGGCGTTGTGCGCTGCCGTCGTGGTCTTGTTCTGATGCGCGTTGCTTCTCGCCTGCCTGGCGGCTGGCGTTCGCCATGCACGTTCCCGCCAGCCAGCGATTAGTCTGGACCATGCGCCTGCCGCGCGCAACATGCCGCGTTCGCCATGCCACATTCGTGCGCGATCAGGCGGGAGAGGCCGCGCGCGGGCCGGTAGAAAGGGCGGGCTCGCGGCGCAGGATCGTCAGCCGTTCGGGCAAATTATGCCGGACCGACCACGCGGAACCTGAAACGGCTGTTTGGCGCACACGGCCGCGGCAGCTTCGGGCGCGGCCCTGTGCGCGGCGCTGCAAGCGGGCCGCGACGCGGGCATCATGACGGACCTGTGGTTCCCGTGCTCCTGTCCTTGCCTTTGTCCGCCACCCTATGACAATCCGTTCATCCCTCGTTGCTGTTTCCCTGTCCGCCTGCGTCGCCATGCTGGGCCTCGATGCGTGCGCCGCCGATGCCGTCAATGCCGCCGCCCCGCCTGTGCCGGGCGCGGTCGCTGACGACGGTCCTGCGTACGGTCCCGAGTTGCAGGGCTTCAACTATCCCGCGCCCGTGCGGCAGTTCGAGTTCACGTCGCAGGGCGAGGCGCTGCATATGGCTTACATGGACATCGCGCCCGAGCATCCGAACGGCCGCACCGTCGTGTTGCTGCACGGCAAGAATTTTTGCGGCGCGACATGGGAAAGCACGATCGAACGGTTGTCGGTGGCGGGGTATCGCGTGATCGCGCCCGACCAGATCGGCTTTTGCAAGTCGAGCAAGCCGCAGCGCTACCAGTTCAGCTTCCAGCAGCTCGCGCGCAACACGCATGCGCTGCTCGAATCGATCGGTGTGAAGAACGCGACGATCGTCGGACATTCGACGGGCGGCATGCTGGCCGTCCGCTACGCGCTGATGTACCCGGCGCAGACGCAGCAACTGGTGCTCGTCAATCCCATCGGGCTGGAGGACTGGAAGGCGAAGGGCGTGCCGTCGCTATCCGTCGACCAGTGGTACGAGCGCGAACTGAAGACCACGGCCGACGGCATCCGCCGCTACGAGCAGGCGACCTACTACTCGGGCCAGTGGCGCAGCGATTTCGAGCCGTGGGTGCAGATGCTCGCGGGCATGTATCGCGGGCCGGGCAAGAAGGAAGTGGCGTGGGATTCGGCGCTGCTGTACGACATGATCTACACGCAGCCTGTCGTCTACGAACTCGGGCAGTTGAGCATGCCGACGCTGCTGCTGATCGGTCAGAAGGACACCACCGCGATCGGCAAGGACGCGGCGCCGCCTCAGGTCCGCGCGAAGATCGGTCACTATCCGGAACTGGGCAAGGCGGCCGCGCAGGCGATTCCGCACGCGACGCTGGTCGAGTTCGCCGAACTCGGTCATGCGCCGCAGATGCAGGACCCGGCGGCATTTCACAAAGCGTTGCTGGAAGGACTCGCCGCTGTGCCCGCGAACCATTGAGCGGGCGGTGGTGGCCGGTTGGAAGCGAAGCCAGCCATGTGCCTTCGCTTCAGCCAGGCGCGGGCGTTCGTGCACGCGCCGTTGACGGGAATCGCCGGCCTCAGGCTTCGCCCAGTTCGTCGCGCACCTGCGCGCCGATTTCGAACGAACGCAGCCGCGCCGCGTGATCGTAGATTTGCGCGGTGAGCATCAACTCGTCGGCGCCCGTTTGCTGGATGATCGAGCGCAGTCCGTTGCGAACCGTCTCGCGATCGCCGATCACCGAGCACGCGAGCGAATGCTGCACGCTGCTCAATTCCATCTCCGACACCGCGAGGTGATCGACGGGCGGCTGCAACTGGCCCGGCGTGCCGCGCCGCAGATTGATGAACTGCTGCTGAAGCGACGTGAAGAGGCGGCGCGCTTCGTCATCGGTGTCGGCGGCGAACAGGTTCACGCCGACCATCGCGTAAGGCTTGTCGAGCGTCTCCGACGGACGGAACTGCGCGCGATACACATGGAGTGCCTGCATCATGTAGTCGGGCGCGAAGTGCGACGCGAACGCGAACGGCAGACCGAGCGCGGCCGCCAGCTGCGCGCTGAACAGGCTCGAACCCAGCAGCCACAACGGCACCTTCAGGCCCGCGCCCGGCACGGCACGCACGCGCTGACCCGGCACGGGATCGGCGAAGTAGCGCTGCAGTTCGACGACGTCGTCAGGGAAAGAATCGGCGCTGCCGTTCAGATCGCGGCGCAACGCGCGGGCGGTGGTCTGATCGGTGCCGGGCGCGCGGCCCAGGCCCAGATCGATGCGCCCCGGAAACAGCGACGCCAGCGTGCCGAACTGCTCGGCGATGACGAGCGGCGCGTGATTCGGCAGCATCACGCCGCCCGAGCCGACGCGGATCGTCTTCGTGCCGCCCGCGACATGCGCGATCACGACCGACGTCGCGGCGCTCGCGATACCCGTCATGTTGTGATGCTCGGCGAGCCAGAAGCGCTTGTAGTCCCAGCGCTCGGCGTGCTGCGCGAGATCGAGCGAATTGCGGAACGCATCGGCCGCGCTCGCGCCGGCTGTGATGGGAGAAAGGTCGAGGACGGAAAAAGGAGTCATGGTATTGATGTGCGGCCAACCATCGTCCTTTGCAAGGGCGAAGCGCAGGTCCGCGTGGCGTGCGGGAAAGAGCGATTGTGCCAAAGCGCTCCCGTTCCTGCTGGCGGGCTGATCATGCCCCTGCCGGCAGCAGGGTCGGCGCGTGCGCGTATCCGAAGCTGCGCGGCCAGCGATGCAGAAAACCCCTAAAAACAGGGCTCGAAATGCGTTGGCGGCTGCTTCGAGAAGGTTCGATGCGTGTGCCGTCGCACGGAAATACGCGCGCGCGAGCGTTAATGTGTCATCGTCGCCGCCAACGACGCGAATCTGCGCAACGCATGCCCGCGTGACGAGGCGGCGGCCTCCACGGACCTCGACGCCGGTCGGCCCCTCACGTCACGCGTAGGTCGGCTACGCAGTGCACACCCGGACGAACCGGGCCGGCCGGGTCAGCCGGGTGCGGGTATGCAGGACGGCGCGTCGACGCGACGACTTCATACGCATCACGCGGTGGCGTGGCTGGCGTGCCGACGCTAATCGCTGGCCGCCGCGCGCGAGATCGCATGCGATTCGTCAGCCGATTCGGTGTAAACGCGCTCTCGCGCATTTTAGAACCTGACGCTAGATTGTCACCACTTGCCGGATAGTCGAGGGGCCAGCGGCCGCTGCCGTTTGCGGTCGTCATAGTAGTGAAAATTGCGTCACGGCCAGAGGCACATGCGGCCTCTGGCCGAAACGCTTTCGATGTCGCCGCATGCGCTGCCACGTTCCCGATCGCAAGCCCTCCCAGGTTTCATCGCAGGTTCCGTTTTTCGCGCGCCAGAAATCTCGCGTAGCAATTCTTTAACTTTCCATACACATCTGCGCAGCCATCGTTCGCGATCCGGGTGTCGACCGGGTTATGCTCTGGGTCGTTCACATCGTTTGTGTCTGAAGTTACCGAAGATGGTCAATCGCACCTCGTTGCGCAACATAATGCTTTCCGTGGCCATGGCTGGCGCGCTGTCCGCGCTCGCCGGCTGCGACGACCAGCAGAGCGAGCAAGCCGTGCAAAAGCTCAAGGAATTTTTCAACGCCGTCAAACCGGATGCGCTGCTTCTGAAAGGACTCACGCCCGGCATTACGACGGAGGCGCAGATCCGCGACCAGATGGGCAAGCCCGAAACCGAGCGCCAGTTCACCGACGGCTCGAAACGCTTCGAATATCCGCGCGGTCCGCAAGGCCTCAACACCTACATGGTCGACATCGGCCCGGACGGCACGTTGCAGGCGATCACGCAGGTGCTGACGGCCGCGAACTTCGCGAAGATCCGCGCCGGCATGACGGAAGACGAAGTGCGCCGCCTGCTCGGCAAGCCCGGCGAAGTGGCCGTATATCCGCTCAAGCCCGAGACGGTTTGGAGCTGGAAGTGGCGCGAGGGCGGCGTCACGGAAGAGGGCTTCTTCAACGTGCATTTCGACGTCAATCACGTCGTCTACACGACCTCGCGCTCGGACGTGATGCGCGGGCACTGACGGAGGCGGATCAGCCGGGGCGAGCAGGGCGGCAGGAAGCGAGGGCTTCGAAAGAGGGCCGAAAACGAAAGCAGAACGCCACGGTCCAAACAGAAAACGCCTGCAAACAAGGGAGAAAACAACAATGGCCACACGAAGGCGATACAAGCGCATCGGCCTCGTGCTCGGCGGCGGGGCCGCGCGCGGCTGGGCGCACATCGGGGCGATCCGGGCGCTGCACGAGGCGGGCATCAAGCCGGACCTCGTGGCGGGCACGTCGATCGGCGCGCTGGTCGGCGCTGTCTATGCGAACGGCGATCTCGACTGGCTCGAAGAGTGGGTGACGGGGCTCACGTGGCAGTCGGTCGTGCGTCTGCTCGATCTGCGTTTCTCGGGCGGCCTGCTGGGCGGCAGGAAAGTCATCCAGGTGTTTGCGAACCGCTTCAACGGACGCGAGATCAGTCAGTTGCAGATGCCGTTCGCCGCCGTCGCGACGGAGCTCGATTCGGGCCGCGAGACGTGGCTGCAGGACGGTGGCGTGGTGGACGCCGTGCGCGCGTCGATTGCGATTCCGGGCATTTTCACGCCGGTGCTGCACGAGGGCGTGTGGCTCGTCGACGGCGGGCTGTCGAACCCCGTGCCCGTGTCGGCGGCGCGCGGCATGCGGGCCGACTGCGTGATCGCCGTGGACCTGAACAACGACATTCTGAATGGCCGCGACTTCGGCGGCGCGGTGGTCGATCTGCCGCCCATGCCGACGGAAGAATCCATCGAGGCCGTGATCGAACGGGCCGTCGGGGAATCCGAGCCGCTGCCGCTCGATCCCGATGCGCCGCCACCCGCTATCGCGACGCCTGCTCCGCCCGTTCTGCTAAGGCGCAACGGCAGGCCGTTTCCCGCCTGGCTGCAGCCGTCGCCCGAACAGTATTCGCGCGACGTGCGCGTGCCGCCCGCGCCCAGCGCGCGCGTGCCGTCGATGCTCAGTTCGATCGCGCAAAGCATCGACATCATGCAGGTGCGGATCACGCGCAGCCGCCTTGCGGGCGAGCCCGCCGACATCCTGATCCAGCCGCGCCTCGCCGGCATGGGCATCTTCGATTTTCACCGCGCGAGGCCCGCGATAGAGGAAGGGCGCGCGGCCGTCGAGGCCATGCTGCCCGCGATCCGCGCGTGTCTCGGCATCACCTGAGACGTGACCCGAGGCGCACTCGGTTCTCCGCTCAGTCCTCCGACCGCTTCGACGCGATGACGCGGCACACGCGCTTGCCGGAGCTTGCGCTGGTCGTGTCGTCGGCGAACAGGATCACGCAGCTGGCCAGCGCGTCTGTGACGAGCGACGGCTCGAACGCCGAGTAAAGCCGTCCGTCCGGCTGGCGCGCGTCCGCGCCTTCCGTCACGCGCCACGACAGATACAGCATGCCGTTGGGCCGCAGGATGCGCACGAGGTTGTCGACGGCATCGGTGATGGCGTCGACGGGCAGATGCATCAGCACGGTTTCGCAGACCACGTTGTCGAACTGCTCGTCGATCTCGACGAGCCACGGCAGCACGGCGACGCGAAACGCAATCTGCGGATAAAGCCGCCGCGCTTCTTCGAGCAAGCCCGCCGACGCATCGAACCCCGTCACGCGATACCCATGATCCGCGAGCCATGCGGCATCGCGCCCGTTGCCGCAGCCGATATCGGCCGTCTTGCCCGCAGGCAGCAGATGGTTTGCCCACAGCGCGTACATATCGTCGGGCGGCGGCTGGTTGAGCCACTCGCGCGAATAGCGGGCGGCGCCTTGGGTGTAGGCGTCGAGCGTTGTGGCGTCGGGGCGAAGTGTCATGCGGCGATCCTTGTCGCGGAAGCGTCGGGTGTCGGAAGAGAGAAGCCAGTCTACCGCGTGCGTATCCGGACGGCGCCCATGGGGATCGCCTGACAGCATCGGGCCCGCCTGTCTTTCAGGGAAAGCCCCAATCGGCGCGGGTTTGCGAGCATGCGGGCGGCTTCGCGCGTCTATCGAAAAAGCGACCGCAAACTTGCGAATTCGCGGCGCCTGCCGCGTGCGCGCCATCCGCTTACAAACAGATAGCGCCTGCTACGCCGGGCGTCCAACGCCCGCCACGTAGCGCCTTCGTGGATGTTGCGGTGCACAACAAGCGCATGTCCCGGTTTGAGCAAATTATTTTTGCTTGCGAGTATCCGCGCCATGCCGCAGTTCGTGGCGGCTTTCCGGATAACCTCAAAGGAGACACGCGTGCTCTTATATGGCTTTGGCCCGGTGCTCCTCGACGGCACGATCAAGACGATCGAGCTGTCGGTTCTGTCTCTGGCGACGGCCGTGGTGCTCGGCCTGATCGGCGCGGCGGCGAAGCTGTCGCTCAACCGGCCGATGCGCGCGATCGCGACGGGCTACACGACGCTGATCCGCTCGGTGCCCGATCTGGTTCTGATGCTGCTGCTGTTCTACAGCATCCAGATCGCCGTCAACAACCTGACCGACGCGTTGAACCTGCCGCAATTCGACATCGACCCGTTCGTCGCGGGCGTGCTGACACTTGGCTTCATCTACGGCGCGTACTTCACCGAGACGTTTCGCGGCGCGTTTCTCGCCGTGCCGCGCGGCCAGCTCGAAGCAGGCGCGGCGTACGGCATGAGCGGCGCGCGCGTGTTCGCGCGCATCCTGTTCCCGCAGATGATGCGCTTTGCGCTGCCGGGCATCGGCAACAACTGGCAGGTGCTCGTGAAGGCGACGGCGCTGGTGTCGATCATCGGACTCGCCGATGTCGTCAAAGCCGCGCAGGACGCCGGCAAGAGCACCTTCAACATGTTCTTCTTCATCCTCGTTGCCGCGGCGATCTATCTGGCCATCACGACCGTGTCGAACCTCGTGCTGATCTGGCTGGAGAAGCGCTATTCGATCGGCGTTCGACACGCCGAACTCTAATTCGCGCCACGCGCAGGAGACGACCATGATCGACATTCTCAACCAGTTCTGGCGCGCGTTCCTCTACTGGGACGGGCAACGTATCTCGGGGCTTGCCGTCACGTTGTGGCTGCTGGTCGCATCGATCGGCATCGGTTTCGTGGCGTCGATTCCGCTGGCCGTTGCGCGGGTATCGAGGAAGCGCTGGCTGTCGACGCCCGTGCGCCTCTACACCTACGTGTTTCGCGGCACGCCGCTCTATGTGCAGCTGCTGCTGATCTACACGGGCATGTACAGCCTCGAGTTCGTGCGCTCGCATACGCTGCTCGATTCGTTTTTCCGCAGCGGCTTCCACTGCGCGATTCTCGCGTTCGCGCTGAACACCTGCGCGTACACGACGGAGATCTTCGCGGGCGCGATTCGCGCGACCTCGCACGGCGAAGTCGAAGCCGCGCGCGCCTATGGCATGAGCTGGTTCACGATGTACCGGCGGATTGTGATACCGTCCGCGCTGCGCCGCGCGCTGCCGTTGTACAGTAACGAAGTGATCCTGATGCTGCACGCGACCACCGTCGCCTTCACGGCCACCGTGCCCGACGTGCTGAAGGTCGCGCGCGATGCGAACTCCGCGACGTACCGCTCGTTCGAGGCGTTCGGGCTCGCGGCGCTGATTTATCTTGCTGTATCGTTCGCGCTGGTTGCGTTGTTCCGGCGCGCCGAGCGCCACTGGCTCGCGTATCTGGCCGTGCGCGGGCATTAACCGCGCTGCGACCCGGCTACACGTCTGCATCCGTTTCACCCGTCTTCACTCTGGGAGAGCATCTTGCTCCACACGACTCAAACGGAAGCCTGCAAGCTCGCCGTGCAGGACATCCACAAGCGCTATGGCGATAACGAAGTGCTGAAGGGCGTCTCGCTGAATGCCAACAAGGGCGACGTGATCAGCATCATCGGTGCGAGCGGGTCGGGCAAGAGTACGTTCCTGCGCTGCATCAATTTTCTCGAGCGGCCGAACGCCGGGCAGATCGTCGTCGATGGCGAAGCGGTGCGCACGAAGGTCGATCGTCACGGCAACTTCGAGGTCGCCGATCACAAGCAGTTGCAGCGCATCCGCACGAAGCTCGCGATGGTGTTCCAGCATTTCAACCTGTGGGCGCACATGAACGTGCTGGAAAACGTGGTCGAAGCGCCGATTCACGTGCTGGGCCTGTCGCGCAAGGAAGCCGAAGACCGTGCGCGCGAGTATCTGGAGAAGGTGGGCCTCGCGCCGCGTCTGGAGAAGCAGTATCCGTCGCATCTGTCGGGCGGGCAGCAGCAGCGTGTCGCGATTGCGCGCGCGCTGGCGATGAACCCGGACGTGATGCTGTTCGACGAGCCGACTTCCGCGCTCGACCCCGAGCTGGTCGGTGAAGTATTGAAGGTGATGCAGAAGCTCGCCGAAGAAGGCCGCACGATGATCGTCGTGACGCACGAAATGGGTTTTGCGCGCAACGTGTCGAACCATGTGATGTTCCTGCATCAGGGGCGCACGGAGGAAGAGGGCGTGCCGTCCGAGGTGCTCACCGCGCCGAAGAGCGAGCGGCTCAAGCAGTTCCTGTCGGGCAGCCTCAAGTAAGCGGGCGACCCGCAGCACACGTTAATGGCACGTCCGTCGTCCAGTCCGGCGCGCACGACTCAGGTCGCGATTGTCGCGCTGCCGCCCGTTTCGATGTCGGGCGTGGGGCCTATTGTCGATGCGTTGAATCTTGCCAACGAGATCGATGGCCGCGCGTTGTACCGCTGGCAGGTGTGCTCGTGGGACGGCCGGCCGGTGCCGCTGTCGGGCGGCGCGCAGTGGCCTGCCGATGCCGCCTTCGGCGACGCGATTTCGTGCGACTGGCTGATTATCGTTAGCGAGCGCTTTCAGCAGTTTGCGGATTACCGGTTGTTTCTTGCCAGTCTGTCGCGGGTTGGGCAGCGTACGCCGTTGGTGACGGGGATTCACCACGGTGTGTGGTGGCTCGCGATGGCGGGGCAGTTGTCCGGGTATCGCGTGAGCGTGAACTGGGAGACGTATCAGCAGTTCACGGAGCAGTTCGAGCGGTCCATCGTTACGCAGCAGATCTTCGAGATCGATCGTGATCGCGCGACCTGCGCGGGCGGGCAGGCGACGGTCGATTTCATGCTGGCGATGATTGGGCGGGAGCATGGGCCTGAACTGGCTGACCGTATCGCCGATACTTTAGGCGTTGGCACGCTGCGGTCGGGTGAAGAGCGGCAGCGTATACCGTTTGTGACCGCGCCTGGCGAGCGGCATCCTCGTTTGAATGACGCTTTGCTGTTGATGGAAGCGAATATTGAGGATCCGCTGACTTCGGATGAGATAGCGGGGCTTGTTGGCGTTTCGCGCCGGCAACTGGAGCGGCTCTTTCGGCAGTATCTTGGGTCGATGCCGTCGAAGTATTACCTCGGTTTGCGCCTTGCGAAGGCGCGCACGCAGTTGCAGCGGACCAGCAAGTCGGTGGTGCAGATTAGTCTCGCGTGTGGGTTTTCTTCTGCTGCGCATTTTTCTAATGCTTATCGGGAGAAGTTTGGGGTTACGCCGCGGGAAGAGCGTCGGAATTTCATCGAGAAGCAGCATGGCAGTGGTGCTAATGCGGCTATTAGCGAGCCGCGGCCCGCGGCGATGATTGAGCCGCCTGAGCGTGGGGTTTAGTGGTTTTTTTTGTCTTGCGACGCGGGGTGTTTTGTTTTTTTCGCTGGCATCCGCGATGCGTTATCTAGCTTCAAGCGTCGCCCCTGTGCGGGGCGG
>NZ_JAGUUD010000149.1:0-16218 GCF_020177535.1 Paraburkholderia sp. XV
GGTGCCGCCCCGCACAGGGGCGACGCGTGAAGCGAGATAACGTATCGCGGATGCCGGCGAAAGCAAAAGCAAAAGGCGGATGCCAGCGAAAACACAAACCAACCCACCCAGCAATCACAGATAACAAAAAAAAACCTCAAACCCCAACCGCCAGGTTATCTTCAACAACAAGTCGCCGCGAATAAACCCGCAACAAATCGACAAACCGCTGCGCAGGCTCAGCCAGAGCCTCTTCTTTCCTGGTAAGGATTCCAAACCCGGCAAGGCTCTTGCCAATCTCCACAGGCAACGCAACGAGCAACTTCCCGCGCACATGATCGCGGACCACAGACTCAGGCAACATCGCCACAGCATCATAATTCTCAAGCAACTGCAGCGTAGCGAATATAGAAGCACACTCGGTAAGATTGGCCGGCGTCCCAAGCCCCTCCCGCGCGAGTTCCTCTTCAAAGAGAACCCGGGCCGGACTGGTAACAGGCTGCGCAACCCAGGGCCACTCCATCAACTCGCGAAGCGAAACAGAAGCCCGCCCAGCCACGGGATGCACAGCCCGCACAACCAGCACCAATGTCTCCCGCGCCAGCGGCTCGAAACTGAAATCGTTATGCTGCAACGGATTCGTCAACCGCCCCAGCGCGAGATCGACTTCGCGGCGATGCAGCAATTGCACCACCTGATCGCTGGTTTCCCCGAGAATGCACACATGCAACAACGGCCGTTCGGTTTTCAGCGCGGCGACAGCCATCGCCAGCAGATCGGGAGCGGCGCCCATGATCGCGCCCACGGTCAGTTGCCCATGCCCGCCCCTGCGCTTCGCGTCCAGGTCTTCGGCAAAACGCGTGAGATCCGCCAGCGCGCGCCGCGCATAGGCAAGCGTGACGACGCCCAGCGGCGTCGGCTGCATGCCGCGCGCGTTGCGTTCGAACAGCAAAAAGCCAAGCGCCTCTTCGATGTCGCCGAGCATGCGGCTCGCGCTGGGCTGCGCGACATTGATGGCATCGGCGGCCTGATGGACGTTGCGCGCGTCGTCGAGCGCGACGAGCAGCGCCAGATGCTTGAACTTGAGCCGGTTGACGAGGGCGACAGTGGCAGCGTTCTGGCTCATGGAGGATCAGCGGTGCGATTCGGTTTGAGTATCGCCCAATCCCAACAACGGATTGAGATGCTATCGACGCCCGAATTATAGTCGCATCAAGACGCTACCTCAGAGAGCGGCAAGAACAAGTGATCAAAGACACTGGAGACAAGCCCGGCATGGAGACAATCGCTTTCCGGATGGTGCTGAACCCCGGCATGCGCGACGAGTACGAGCGCCGGCATCGGACAATCTGGCCGGAACTCGTCGATGCGCTGCACAACGCGGGCGTCCGTGATTACCACATCTTTCTCGACGAAGACACGCACCATCTGTTCGCGATACTGACGCGCAACACCGATCATTCGATGGAGCGTCTGCCCGAGCTCGCCGTGATGCGCAAATGGTGGGATTACATGGCCGACATCATGCAGACGGCGCCCGACCATACGCCGCTCCAGCAAACGCTGGTTCCAGTATTCGAACTGCAGCATCCCTTCCACTGATTCGCGACGCTCGCCGCGCACGCGCGCCGGCGACGAAGGACGCGCCATGAAAGTTGTCGACCCGCACATTCATCTGTGGGACCTGAAGACACATCATTACCCTTGGCTCGCCAACCCGGGCGTGTCGTTCGTCGGCGATGCGCGCGCGCTCAAGCACGACTATCTGATCGCCGATCTGCTGAATGACGCGGGTGACGTCGAGTTGCTCAAGTGCGTGCACGTCGAGGCCAATCACGATCCCAAAGATCCCGTCGAAGAAACACGCTGGCTGCAAGGCGTCGCGGACAATCCCGGTTCGCACGCGATGCCCAACGGCATCGTCGGCGCCGTCGATCTTTCCGCGGATAACGCGGCCGAGGTTCTCGAACAGCATGCCGCATTCGCCAACACGCGCGGCGTGCGGCAAATCCTCAACGTGCATCACGACAAACTTTACGACTACGTAGGCCGCCACTTCATGCGCGACGCGACGTGGCGAGACAACTTCCGGCTGCTGCGCCAGCACGGGATGTCGTTCGACGTGCAGCTTTACCCGTCGCAGATGGAAGACGCGGCTGCGCTCGCAAACACACATCACGATACGCAGTTCATCGTCAATCACACGGGCATGTTCGTCGATCGCAACAGCGTCGCGGGTTATCGCGCTTGGCGCGACGGCATGAAGATGCTCGCGCAATGTCCGAACGTCGCCGTGAAGATCAGCGGTCTGGCGATGTTCGATCATACGTGGACAGTCGAAAGCCTGCGGCCTTACGTGCTCGAAACGATCGATACGTTCGGCGTCGAGCGCGCGATGTTCGCATCGAACTTTCCAGTAGACAGGCTGTTTGGAACGTATGGCGACTTGTGGCGCGCGTATGCATCGATCGTCGGCGGCGCGAGCGATGCGGAAAAAGACGCGCTCTGCGTGCGCAATGCGGAACGCTTCTACCGCATCTGAAGAAGCCTCGAAACACATGCCGTCGCAGCGTGAAGGAGAACAGGGTGGAGCAACACACTGAAAGCGTGCCGCGGCTGGCACTGCGGCACGCCAGCAAAACGTTCGGGCGCGTGCGCGCGCTGTCGGACGGCGAACTGGTGCTGTGGCCCGGCGAAGTGCATGCGCTGCTCGGCGAGAACGGCGCGGGCAAGTCGACGCTCGTGAAGATACTCGCGGGCGTGCATCAGCCGGATACGGGCGAGCTTCGCATCGATGGCGTCGAGCGCCGTTTCGCCACGCCCGCCGAAGCGCGCGACGCGGGACTCGCCGTCATCTATCAGGAACCGACGCTGTTCTTCGATCTGTCGATTGCCGAGAACATCTTCATGGGACGGCAGCCCGTCGATCGCTTCGGCCGCATTCAGCACGATGCAATGCGCCGCGAAGTCGATGGGCTGCTGGCGTCGCTGGGCGTCGATCTGCGCGCGGATCGTCTGGTGCGCGGCCTGTCGATCGCCGACCAGCAAGTCATCGAGATTGCGAAGGCGCTATCGCTGAACGCGAACGTGCTGATCATGGACGAGCCGACGGCGGCGCTGTCGCTGCCCGAAGTCGAGCGGCTCTTCACCATCGTGCGCAAACTGCGCGAGCGCGACGTCGCGATCCTGTTCATTACGCATCGGCTCGATGAGGTGTTTGCGTTGACACAGCATGTCACGATCATGCGCGACGGCGCGAAGGTGTTCGATGCGCCGACGTCGGATATGACGACGGAATCGGTGGTCGCGAAGATGGTAGGACGCGATCTCGAAACGTTCTATCCGAAGGCGGATGTGACGCCCGGCGACGTGCGTCTGTCGGTGCGCAACCTGACGCGTGTCGGCGTGTTCAAGGATGTCTCGTTCGATGTGCGCGCAGGCGAAATCGTCGCGCTCGCGGGCCTGGTCGGCGCGGGCCGCAGCGAAGTGGCGCGCGCGATCTTCGGCATCGACCCGATCGATTCGGGCGAAGTGCAGATCGCCGGCCAGCGTCTGAAGAGGGGCAGTCCCGCCGCGGCCGTGCGCGCCGGCCTTGCGCTCGTGCCGGAAGATCGCCGCCAGCAAGGTCTGGCGCTGGAGCTGAGCATCGCGCGCAATGCGTCGATGACGGTGCTTGGGCGCCTCGTGCGCCACGGCCTGATCTCGACGCGCAGCGAGACGCAACTCGCGACGCGCTGGGGCACGCGGCTGCGCCTGAAGGCAAGCGATCCTTCCGCACCCGTCGGCACGCTGTCAGGCGGCAACCAGCAAAAAGTGGTGCTCGGCAAATGGCTCGCAACGGGCCCGAAAGTGCTGATCATCGACGAACCGACGCGCGGCATCGATGTCGGCGCGAAAGCGGAAGTGTATGGCGCGCTCTCCGAACTCGTGCAGGAAGGCATGGCCGTGTTGATGATATCGAGCGAACTGCCCGAAGTGCTCGGCATGGCGGACCGCGTGCTCGTGATGCACGAAGGCCGCATCAGCGCGGACATCCCGCGCGCCGAGGCGAGCGAGGAGCGCATCATGAGCGCGGCACTCGGGCAATCGGCGGCATTACTGGGGCGCGCAGCATGATCCGGCATTCGACTCATTCACACGCGGCGTCGATCGAACACGCGCCGTTGCAACGCGCGCGCTCCCGTCCGGGCGGCATAGTCGGGACCATCGCGAAGAGCCGCGAGACGACGCTCTTCGTCGTGCTGATCCTGCTGATACTCGGCACGTCGCTGGCGCGCCCGCAGTTCCTGAACCTGCAGAATCTGCGCGACGTGCTGCTCAACGTGTCGATCGTCAGCTTGCTGACAGCGGGCATGACGGTCGTCATCCTGATGCGGCACATCGATCTGTCGATAGGCTCGACGGTCGGCATCAGCGCATACGCCGTCGGCAGTATGTACGTGGCGTTCCCGCAGATGCCCGTGCTGGTGGCACTCGTTGCGGGCGTCGCGATCGGGCTCGTCGCGGGCGGCATCAATGCGCTGCTGATCGCGGTGGGACGCGTGCCGTCGCTGGTGGCGACGCTATCGACGCTCTACATCTTCCGCGGCGCCGATTACGCGTGGGTGCATGGCGGCCAGATCAACGCAACGAGCCTGCCCGAGGCGTACTCGCGTCTCGCGACGGGCACCGTGCTCGGCATCCCGACGCTCGCGCTGATCGCCGCCGCCGTCCTGTTGGTGCTGTCGTTCTATCTGAAGCATTTCCGCGCGGGCCGCGAGCACTACGCGATCGGCTCGAACCCCGAGGCGGCGCGCCTCGCGGGCGTCAACGTCGAGCGGCGGGTGATGTCGGGCTTCCTGCTGTCGGGTGCGATTGCGGGCTTCGCGGGCGCGCTGTGGCTCGCGCGCTTCGGCACCGTCGACGCGAGCACCGCGAAAGGCATCGAACTGCAGGTGGTGGCGGCGGCCGTCGTCGGCAGCGTGGCGATCACGGGCGGCGTCGGCACGATACTCGGCGCAACGCTCGGCGCGCTCGTGCTCGGCGTGATCAGCATCGCGCTCGTCGTGCTGCACGTGTCGCCGTTCTGGGAGCAGGCTATCGAAGGCGCGCTGATCGTCGCTGCCATTGCCGCCGACACGCTGCTGGCCCGCTCCGTCGCCAAACGCATGATGAGGAAACGCGATCATGGCTAAGCCCGATTCCGCACTGCTCACGCGCAAGCGCGAAACACCGCTGCGTTGGGAAACCTTGCTGGTCGTCGTGCTGATCCTGTCGCTCGGGCTGGGGCGCGCGCTGTCGCCCGTTTTCCTGACGGGCGCGAATCTCAGCAACGTGCTCGCCGACCTCACCGAGATCGCGCTGATGGCGTTGCCGATGACGCTGATCATCGTCGCGGCGGAGATCGACCTGTCCGTGGCGTCGGTGCTGGGCGCGTCGAGCGCGCTGATGGGCGTGCTGTGGCACATGGGCCTGCCGATGCCCGTGGTGATCGCGCTCGTGCTGCTGTTCGGCATGATCGCGGGGCTGTTCAACGGGCTCGTGATCGTGAAGCTGAATCTGCCGTCGCTTGCCGTGACGATCGGCACGCTCGCGCTGTTTCGCGGGCTGTCGTATGTGCTGCTCGGCGATCAGGCCGTCGCGGATTTTCCGCCGGGCTACACGGCGTTCGGCATGGACACGCTGTTCGGCACGTTCATTCCGCTGCCGTTCGTGATCGTCATTGTTTGCGCCGTGCTCTTCACCGTGCTGTTGCAGGCAACGGCGTTCGGCCGCAGTCTCTACGCGATCGGCGCGAACTCGACGGCGGCCGCGTTCTCGGGCATCGAGGTCGCGAAAGTAAGGATGCGTCTTTTCATGCTGTCGGGCCTCATGAGCGCGCTCGCAGGCATCGTCTACACGCTGCGCTTCACGAGCGCGCGCGGCGACAACGGCGAAGGCTTCGAACTGTCGGTGATCGCGGCCGTGCTGTTCGGCGGCGTGAGCATCTTCGGCGGACGCGGGTCGATGGTCGGCGTGCTGCTGTCGCTGCTGATCATTGGCGTATTGAAGAACGCCCTCACGCTCGACGACGTCTCCAGCGAAACGCTGACCATCGTGACGGGCGCACTCCTGCTCGCATCGGTACTGATTCCGAACCTCGTCGCGCGCTGGCGCGCGATGCGCGACCGCAAGCTGATCGCCGCTCAGTCGTTGACGAAGCCGGCTGCGCCGTAAGCCAGGTCGAACCGCCGTACATGATGCCGTTTAATTCAACCGGGCGCCAAAAAGTCCGATCCACCACCAGGAGACAACAGATGAACAAACCACTGCGTCACGCGGGAGCGATGATGCTCTGCGCGGCCTTGCTGGGCGTGAGCGTCGCCGCGTCCGCAGCAGGCATCAAGCCGGATCTGAAGATCGCGTTCGTGCCCAAGCAGATCAACAACCCGTACGAAGTGATCGCCGACGACGGCGGCATGGCCGCGATCAAGGAGTTCAAGGGGCAGGGCAAGGTGGTGGGGCCGTCGGACGCGGGCGCGTCGTCGCAGGTGTCGTACATCAATACGCTGACCACGCAGCGTCAGGACGCCATCGTCATCGCGGCGAACGACGCGAATGCGCTCGTGCCGTATCTGAAGAAGGCGATGTCGCAAGGCATCAAGGTCGTGACGTTCGATTCCGACACGGCGCCCGATGGCCGTCAGCTGTTCGTGAATCAGGCCAACGCGGAGAGCATCGGGCGCGGGCAGATTCAGCTTGTGTCGAAGCTGATGGGCGGCGAGGGCGAGTTCGCGATTCTGTCGGCCACGCCCAACGCGACGAACCAGAATACGTGGATCAAGTGGATGCAGGAAGAACTGAAGAAGCCCGAGTATTCGAAGCTGAAGCTCGTGAAGATCGCGTACGGCAACGACGATGACCAGAAGTCGTTCGTCGAGACACAAGGGCTTTTGCAGGCGTATCCGAACCTGAAGGCTATCGTGGCGCCCACATCCGTCGGCATTGCGGCGGCGGCGCGCTATATCTCGACGTCGTCGAGCAAAGGAAAGGTTGTGGTGACGGGGCTCGGCACGCCTAACCAGATGCGCGCGTTCGTGAAGAACGGCACCGTGAAAGCGTTCCAGTTGTGGGACCCGGGCCAGTTGGGCTATCTCGCGGCGTACGCGGCTGCAAGTCTCGCGTCGGGCGCGATCACGGGCAAGGAAGGCGAATCGTTCGACGCGGGCAAACTGGGCAAGCGCACCATCGGCGCGCAAGGCGAAATCATTCTTGGACCGCCGACCACCTTCGACGCAAGCAATATCGATAACTTCAACTTCTGAGGCTCATCCCGTCCCTTGCTGGAAGCGGGCCGCTCGCGCGACGCGAGCGGCTTTGTTCAATGCGAACGGAGACCGCGCATCAGATCAGGCCATTGAGCTGCGAGTACTTGACGAGATCGGCATTCGTCGCCAGCTGCAGTTTCTTCATTGCGGTGCTTTTTTGCGTCGCGACGGTCGAGACCGACCGGTTCACCTGTCGCGCGATTTCGGTCAACGACGCGCCGGAAGCAAACAGCCGGATCACATCCATTTCCTTTTTCGTCAGGATAGGCTTGCCGCTGTCCTTTTCATTGCCCTGAGGGCGATGATGACGAAGCCGCGCACGGATATTCGCCGAGAAATAAGGCCGGCGATGCTGCATCACTTCGTGCGCGGCGATGCGGAATTCGTCGACGCCCTCGCGCTTGTCGACGATGCCCGCGACACCTGAACGGGATACGCGGATCAGTACGTCATCGTTGGCAAGCATGGTGAAGACGACCACGGGAATGTCGGGGTGGCGCTTGCGCAGCCGCGCAATGAGCGCGAGCCCGTCGATGTCGTTGCGCGCGGTCCCCATTGTCAGGTCCGTGATGATCAGATCCCAGTTGCCATCGGACAGCACCTGCAGCAGTTCGTTGCCCGATCTGGCGGCGGCATCGACGTTATAGCCTGGCATGCTGGACAACGCGTTGATGACAGCGTGCCGGATAACGGGGTGGTCGTCTGCAATGGCAATCCGGAAATCGCGAGCGGCATCGATACGAGTGGCATTCATGATGGGAAAGCTGGACAACGTCGGTGGAACGTCCAATGGACTTCGGAACGTGGCGGCGCGATGCACGCCATTTCTGGCTGGACGCGGGCTTTTTCCTGGGCGCTGAAGGAAAAATGAACAGAAGACGTAAGGTTAGCGAACAGCGCAACCGCTGAGTGGGGTTTTGCAGCAATACTGACGAATTTCGAAAAAATCCGACGCAATAGGCGTGCACGATTTGCAACACTTCTTCGCTTCGCAGACGCAATCGAATGGCCGATCCCGTTCGACCGGCGATGCTTTTTTTTTTAAAAAGCGATGCATTTGCGCGCCAGGATTTCAGGCGGCTAAGCGGCAATAAAAAGGTCGTCATTGATGGCGGAATGGCAGTTCGTGTAAAGAACTGTCAAGGATGACGATTGCCGCGAGAAATGCGTCAACGCTTCATGACCCGGCGCGTTTAGAGCGATGACCCAATCAGGTCAGACGGCCAGCGAGCCGTCAGTCAACAACCCAAGGTTTGAGGATTCAAGCAATGAACAAGCACATCATCGCCGCCGCTCTGGCAGGTCTGTTCTCGATCGCTGCATTCGCGCAGGCATCGGCTCCCGCAGCAACGGCTGCCGCAGCAACGGAAGCAGCGCCGGCAGCAGCATCGGCACCCGCTGCCAAGCACCACGCGAAGAAGCACCACCACGCGAAGAAGCACGCACACAAGAAGGCAGCGCCCGCAAAGGCAGCCAGCGACGAAGCAGCATCGGCAGCACAGTAAGGCTTAGCGCTCCACGCTGATGCCGAAGGAGGAAGCGCGGTCACGAGACCGCCTTCCTCTTTTTTGCTTCAACGGGCCGTGTTGCGCCGATCCGCAAACGGACCGAGCGCCGCCGCAAAGCGGCGCGCACATGACAGACCGAATGCAGTCGGACGCATGCCCCGGTCGTGCGCGACATCGAAGCCCATGCGCCACGCTGCGATCCGTTTGCCGTAACAGGTCAATGCATCGAGCGATTGCATCACGAAGACGATGGACGGCAGGATGCGTTCGTAGAGCGCTTGCGCGTTAGCCTGATCGTCCTCCATGAAAGCGCGGTAAATCGCCGCTTGCCAGTCGAACGAATCAGGCGCGACGATCAGGCCCGCGCATCCGGCGCGCAGATTGTCGATCAATTCCTGGCCTCCGCGCCCATTGAAAACGGGCAACGGACTGCCTTGTTCGCGCAGTTGTTCGATCGTCGATTGAATGATCGTGGCGGGGCCTTCGCCCTTGAGCCACTGAAACTGCCCGCATTGCGCGGCAAGCGCGACCAGCGATTCAACCGTGAGTCCGACGCCCAGATATTCCGGCGCATTCTGGATGCCGACGGGCACGCGCACGCGCTGCATGACGTCGGCGAAAAAATCGAAGTAGAACGATTCGGGCTTGCCGCGCACGGATGGCGGTTGCAGGATCAGCGACGACGCACCGTGATCCGCTGCGTAATCCGCCAATGCGAGTTGCGCGTCCGGCGTGTCGCCCGTGATCGTGACGGCGAACGGCACGCGTGCCGCAATGCGCGCGCCCGTCCATTCGATAAAGCGCTGCTTCTCTTCGAGCGACAAACGGTGCGCTTCCGTCGCGAGACCGAGAATCACGATGCCGCCCGCGCCCGCCTCGATCGTCGCGTCGATCTGCGTGTGGATCGCTTGACGGTCGAGCGTGTCGTTCGCGTCGAAGCAGGCGTAGAGCACGGGCCACATGCCGCGTGGCGAGAACGGGGCGGGGCGCGTCATGATCAATGCGAATCGCGCGGCACGGGCGCGCCGCTCGCGCCCACCAGGAAGTCGAGATCGGCGCCCTGGTCGGCCTGCAACACATGCTCGACGTAAAGACGGTAATAGCCGCGCGCGGGCAGTTCAGGCGCGCGCCAGGCGGCGCGGCGCCGTTCCAGTTCGTCGTCGGATACGTCCAGATGCAGGCGCCGCGCGGCGACGTCGAGTTCGATCATGTCGCCTGTCTGCACGAGCGCAAGCGGTCCGCCCGCCGCCGCTTCGGGCGATACGTGCAGCACTACGGCGCCATATGCCGTGCCGCTCATGCGGCCATCGGAAACGCGGACCATGTCGGTGATGCCTTTTTGCAGGACCTTTTTCGGCAGCGGCATGTTGCCGACCTCGGCGAAACCGGGATAGCCCTTCGGCCCCGCGCCCTTGAGCACCATCACGCAATGCTCGTCGATATCGAGCGATTCGTCGTCGACCTTCGCGTGCAGTTCTTCGACGTTCTCGAACACCACCGCGCGCCCGCGATGCTTCAACAACGAGGCCGTCGCCGCCGACGGCTTGATGACCGCGCCATCCGGCGCGAGGTTGCCGCGCAGCACGGCGATGCCCGCGTGCGGCTTGAACGGCTCGGCGAACGTGGTGATCACCTTCTGATCGTAGTTGGGCGCATCGCAGACGTTGTCCCACAGGGTCTTGCCGTTGACGGTCAACGCGTCGCGATGCAGCAGTCCTTGTTCACCCAGTTGCCGCAGCACGGCGGGCAAGCCGCCCGCGTAGTAGAAATCTTCCATCAGGTACTCGCCCGAGGGCTGCAGGTTCACGAGGCACGGCACATCCGAGCCGAGTTCCCAGTCGTCGAGTGCGAGATCGACGCCGATGCGCCGCGCAAGCGCAATCAGATGCACGACGGCATTCGTCGATCCGCCGATCGCGGCGTTCGTGCGGATCGCGTTTTCGAAGGCCTCGCGCGTGAGGATCTTGTCCATCGTCAGATCGTCGCGGACCATCTCGACGATGCGCCGTCCGGCCAGATGCGCGAGCACCTGGCGGCGCGCATCGACAGCGGGAATCGCCGCGTTGTGCGGCAGGCCGATGCCGAGCGATTCGACCATCGACGCCATCGTCGATGCCGTGCCCATCGTCATGCAATGCCCGCGCGAGCGGTTCATGCACGATTCGGCATCGATGAATTCCTGCTGGCTCATCGTGCCCGCGCGCACTTCCTCGGACATTTGCCACACGCCCGTGCCCGAGCCGATCGTGCGGCCGCGAAAGCGGCCATTGAGCATCGGGCCGCCCGACACCGCGAGTGCGGGCAGGTTGCACGAGGCCGCGCCCATCAGCAGCGCGGGCGTGGTCTTGTCGCAGCCGACCAGCAGGATCACGCCGTCGAGCGGATTGCCGCGTATCGACTCCTCGACATCCATCGAAGCCAGATTGCGAAACAGCATCGCCGTGGGCCGCAGATTCGATTCGCCGAGCGACATCACGGGGAATTCGAGCGGCAGGCCGCCCGCCTCGCGCACGCCGCGCTTCACGTACTCGGCAAGCTCGCGGAAGTGCGCGTTGCAGGGCGTCAGCTCCGACCATGTATTGCAGATGCCGACCACCGGGCGGCCGTCGAATGCATCGTGCGGGATGCCCTGGTTTTTCATCCACGAACGATGGATGAAGCCGTCCTTGTCGTTACGGCCGAACCAGCTTTGCGAGCGGAGTTTGCGCATGGGGTCTCCTGTCCTGGCTTCGTTTTTCGTAATTCGTACCTCGGTGCTGATCAGCTTAGCCGATTCGCCGCGCGAGATGGCATTCGCCGAAAGCGTGCGAGGCTTGCGACGCGGCGCCGTTGCAGCGCAACAGAAGCGATCGCACAACGAGCGTGCGCGGCATGGCAGGGAGAACCCTTGCTGGCCCATGCGGCGACGCGCTCGCGGGCGTGATTCGCTGCACGCGGACCTTCCAATAAGCGACACGCGCATTCGCTCATCACGCACTGCAGCATCCTCGCAAACCCTTGCTGCACAAGGGCTGCACGCATCCGCTAACGCCCGTTCGCTTTTCCTCGTGTCGCATTTGCGCAAGGGTTTGTCGCAATTAGTCGGCTAGGCGGGGTTTTTTCTGGCAACTATGTAGTCACACATGTGCAGGCCGGCGCCTGCACCACGAGGAGATGGACTCGATGAAATCCCCAAAGGTCGTGGTCGAAGGATTATGTAAGGTTTTCGGGCCTAACCCGAAGTTGGCGCAGGACATGCTCTCGCGAGGCGCGTCGAAGGACGAGGTATTCGCCAGGACGGGGCATGTGGTGGGCGTCCACAACGTTTCCTTTGACGTGCAGGAAGGCGAGATTTTCGTGCTGATGGGCTTGTCCGGCTCCGGCAAGTCCACGCTGATCCGTCTTATCAACCGGCTCGTCGAACCGACGGCCGGCAAGGTCATTATCGATGGCCGCGACGTCGCCGCCATCAAGCGCTCGGAGTTGATCTCGCTGCGCCGCACCGACATGAGCATGGTGTTCCAGTCGTTCGCGCTGATGCCGCAACGCACGGTGCTGTCGAATGCGGCGTTCGGCCTCGAAGTCGGAGGCATGGGCCGCAAGCAGCGCGAGAAACGTGCCCTCGAAGTGCTCGAACAGGTGGGCCTCGCGACCTTCGCGGGTAAGCTGCCTTCCGAGCTGTCGGGCGGCATGCAGCAGCGGGTGGGGCTGGCGCGCGCGCTGGCAGTGAACCCGTCGCTGATGATCATGGACGAAGCGTTCTCGGCGCTCGACCCGCTCAAGCGCAAGGAAATGCAGAACGTGCTGCTGGAGTTGCAGAAGAACCAGCGGCGCACCATTCTTTTCGTGTCCCACGATCTGGAAGAGGCGCTGCGTATCGGCACCCGTATCGCGATCATGGAAGGCGGGCGCGTCGTGCAGATCGGCACGCCGCAGGACATCATCGCGAACCCGGCGGACGACTACGTGCGCGCGTTCTTCGAAGGCGTCGATACCAGCCGCTATCTGACGGCGGGCGATCTGATGCAGGCGAACGGCGTGCCGCTGGTCCGCAATCTCGATCAGACGAGCGTTGCCGAGTCGCTGAACGGCAGCGCCGAGTACGCGTTCGTGCTGGATGCCGAGCGCCGCATTCGCGGCTTCGTCACACGCGATGCGATCGGCAATGCGTCGCCGTCGCTCAACAAGGTCGAATGCATTTCGCGCGGCGCGCCGCTCGAACATGTCGTGTCGCGCGTGTGCGCGAGCACGACGGCTCTGCCCGTGGTCGACGACGAGGACCGCTATTGCGGTTCCGTCGATCAGGCCGCGGTCCTGAAGGTCATTACGCGTAACAGAGGTGGCGCCCATGTCTGAGATGATTCCACTCGGCCGTTGGGTCGACCAGTCCGTTCACTATCTGCTCGATCACGATGCGAGCACGTTCGATTCGATCGGCAAGGCGATCGAGAGCTTTGCCGCGATGATCGAGCATGGCCTGCAGGCCATTCCGATGTGGGCGCTGATGGCGTTCTTCATTGCGATCGGTTTGTGGCGCGTGGGCTGGCGCTTTGCCATTTTCGCTACTGCCTCGCTATTGCTGATTTACGCAACCGGCTTCTGGGACCAGACGGTCATCACGCTGGGTCTCACGCTGTCATCGACGCTGATCAGCCTCGTATTCGGCATTCCGCTCGGCATCTGGACCGCGAAGAACAAGCATGTGCAGATGATCGTGCGGCCGATTCTCGACCTGATGCAGACGATGCCCGCCTTCGTCTACCTGATTCCCGCTGCGATGTTGTTCGGTCTTGGGCGCGTGCCGGGGATTCTGTCCACCGTGATCTTCGCGATGCCGCCCGCCGTGCGTCTGACGAGTCTCGGCATCAAGCACGTGAATCGCGAGATCGTCGAAGCGGGGCAGGCCTTCGGCTGCACGCCGTGGCAGCTGCTGTACAAGGTGCAATTCCCGAACGCCTTGCCGTCGATCATGCAGGGCGTGAACCAGACCATCATGATGGCGCTGTCGATGGTGATCATTGCGTCGATGGTGGGCGCGGGCGGTCTCGGCAACGATGTGCTCGCGAGTATTCAGCGCCTCGATATCGGCTTGGGTTTCGAAAGCGGTTTGTCCGTCGTGTTGCTGGCGATCATTCTGGACCGTATTACCGAGAGCTTCGGCCGCTCTCCCGGCTCGGCTACCGCGCCGCGCTTTGCGGGTCTGCGCAATGTGATGCGCGTACGCCGCGAGCAGCCGGCTGTCGCGCAAAGCTAGGTCTCTGTCGTTTTCACTCAGGCGCCGGATTTTCGGCGCGTCTGCAATAGAACCAATAGTGGTCGTCCCGCGAGAGCCTTTGGCTTTCGCGGTGGCCAAACACATTCTTCTTTGTGCATCACGGAGCGCGACGTGACGTCTATCAGGGCTGAAGCGCCGTTGTCGAATCTTGCGCATGTGGGCTTTCTGACTTTGCCCAGTTTTTCGATGATCGCGTTCACGAGCGCGGTCGAGGTGCTGCGAATGGCGAATTATGTTTCGCGTGCGCAGCACTATCGCTGGTCTGTGATCACGACGGACGGCGTGCCTGTGCGGGCGAGCAACGGCCTGACCGTCAAGCCGACGCGCACGCTGGAAGAGGCGGGCATGCCGGATGTGCTGATCGTGTGCGGCGGCACGCAGATACGCAATGCCGTCGATGCCAACGTGAAGACGCTGCTCGCGGATGCCGCATCGCAAGGCGTGCCGTTGGGCGGCATTTGCACGGGCGCTTATGCCTTGATGGCGGCGGGGCTGCTCGACGGTTATCGCTGCTCCGTGCATTGGGAGGACCTGTCGGCGCTGCACAAGGACTATCCGCATGTGCAATTCGCCGACGAGCTGTTCGTGATCGATCGCGATCGGCTGACGTGCACGGGCGGCACTGCGCCGCTCGATCTGATGCTCGATCTCGTCAGTTCACGCTTTGGGCAGAACCTTGCGGCGCAGGTGTCCGAGCAGTTCATTCTGGAGCGCATCCGCAGCGCGAGCGATCCGCAGCCGATCCCTGTCGATGCGCGGGTCGGGTTCTCGCGTGCCGAACTGATCGAAGTGGTGCGGTTGATGGAAGCGAATATCGAAGAGCCTTTGTCGCTCGAAGAACTCGCGCGGCTCGTGCAATTGTCGCAGCGCCATTTACAGCGGATGTTCAAGGTTTATCTGAGCGTGTCGCCGACGCATTACTACCTGTCGTTGCGTTTGCGGCGCGCGCGCGATCTGCTGCGCACGACGGATGCATCGATTTCGCGCGTGACGGCTGTGTGCGGATTTCATTCGCCGTGTCATTTCAGCAAGGCGTATCGCGCGCAGTTCGGCCATGCGCCGAGCGTCGAGCGCCGCCACGCGAACTAGCGCGTCGAGTTGCCAACAAATCATACTGAGGAGAATCTGATGAAACGCAAGCTGATGATGGTGGCCGCGCTGTGCGCGACGGCTGCCGCGACCGCGCATGCCGCCGACCCTGCCGTGTGCCGCAACGTCCGGTTCGCTGATGTTGGCTGGACCGACATTGCCGCGACGACGGGGCTGGCATCGACGCTCTTCCAGGGGCTCGGCTATAACCCGACGAAGACGATTGCGTCCGTGCCGATTACGTTTGCGGGTATCAAGAGCAAGCAGATCGACGTGTTCCTCGGGTATTGGGCGCCGACGATGGACCCGATCATCCAGCCGTTCGTGAAGTCCGGCACGATCAAGGTGCTGGCGACGCCGAACCTGACGGGCGCGAAGTATACGCTTGCGGTGCCGGATTATGTGTACAACGGCGGGCTGAAGAACTTCAGCGATATTGCGAAGTATGCGGACAAGCTCGATGGAAAGATTTATGGCATCGAGCCGGGGAATGACGGCAATGCGTTGATCAAGAAGATGATCGATGGGAATCAGTTCGGGCTTGGCAAGTTCAAGCTGGTCGAGTCGAGCGAGGCGGGCATGCTGGTGGAAGTGAACCGTGCGGTTCGAGACAAGAAGTGGATTGTGTTTCTCGGCTGGGAGCCGCATCCGATGAACGTGCAGATGAAGATCGATTATCTGTCTGGCGGGGATGATGTGTTCGGGCCTAATTATGGCGAGGCTAAGGTGTTTACGGCTACGCCGCCGGATTACGCTGCGCGGTGTCCGAATGCGGCGAAGTTGGTGTCGAACTTGCAGTTCACGACGGCTATCGAGAATCATGTGATGGTGCCTATCATGAATAAGGAAGATGCTAATAAGGCTGCGCTTGCCTGGTTGAAGGCTAATCCGCAGGCTTTGGATAAGTGGCTTTCTGGGGTGCAGACTTTTGATGGGAAGGATGGTCTGCCAGCTGTTAAGGCTTATATTGCTGCGCATTGAAGTGGGTTGGGTTTGGTTTGGTTTGGTTTGGATTGCCTGGGTTTGCGCTGGCATCCGCGATTTGGCTTTGCGCTGGCATCCGCGTTACGTTAGCTCGCTTCAAGCGTCGCCCCTGTGCGGG